>JBJKRV010000001.1:0-3234 GCA_046704465.1 Opitutaceae bacterium
CGGCGGAGGCGTAGGGAAGCGCGGTGATCGGTCCCCGGCGCTGGCTCCAGACGCTGCCCCACCCGGGCGCGAAGATTCCGGTGGGTCTGGAGGAGTACGCCGCCGAGCCCGGCCGCCCCACCGGCGAAGGGGCGCTGGTGGCATGGGGTGCCATGCAGCGGGCTGCCGACGGGTGTCGGAGCGGCGAATTTGCCGGCGTCGTGACCGGACCTGTCAGCAAGGCCGGGTTGGCACAGATCGGCTATCCATTCCCGGGACAAACCGAGTTTTTCGCCGAGCGCTGGGGAGGCGAGCCCACCATGGCCTTTTGCGGCGGACGCCTGCGGGTGGCACTGCTCTCGTGGCATGTGCCGCTGCGGACAGTCGGGGATTTCCTCACCGCGGCCCACTTCGCCCGGGCCGTGCGGGCCGCGGAGGAACTGGCTGCGGCCGATGGGGTTGCCGTCCCCCGCGTCGGGGTCTGCGGCTTGAACCCTCACGCCGGCGAGGGGGGGATGCTGGGCGACGAGGAGGAACGGATCATCGAACCGATCCTGGAGCAATTGCGCGCCGCCCACCCCGGCCTGTCGCGTTGCGAGCCGGCAGACACCCTGTTCGCGCGACAGCTTCGCGGCGAGTTCGACGCGGTGGTCGCGCTGTACCATGACCAGGGTCTGGCGCCGCTGAAGACCCTTGAGTTCGACGAGGCGGTCAATGTCACGCTCGGGCTCCCGTTTGTCCGCACCAGTCCGGATCACGGCACGGGCTATCGGATTGCGGGTCGGGGCGAGGCGAACGGCCGGAGCTTTGCCAATGCGGTGGCAGTGGCGCGCCGCCTGCTCGCTGTCCGGGACTCACGTTAGTCGGAAGCGGCGGTCGGAGTGACGGTTTGGGTGCACGGAATTCGGATCAGACCACCGCTTCGCCCGGGAACTTTTCTCCGAAATAGATGTTGTCATCACACCAGCTTTGTCGCAAGAAGCACGCCACGCTTCTGAGCTTATCTTACTACTGATTGATGGCTAACGCATTCTCTCTGGGTGGTCGCCCCGGCTATCGTCCGCACCGCAACACGGATCCTTTCGCCAATATCAGGCGGAATCATCGCATCAAGGCGGAGCAGATCCGCGTCATCAGTCCGGAAGGGAAACAGCTGGGCATCATGCTCACCGGCAAGGCGCTGCAACTGGCCAACCAGTTCAACCTCGATCTCGTCGAGGTGGCGCCGGGCGCCCAGCCTCCCGTGTGCCGGATCATGGACTTCGGCAAGTTCATGTACGAGGAGTCCAAGAAGCACTCCCACGCCCGCACCACGGCGAGCAAGATCAAGGAGATCGAATTCAGCGTGCGCATCGAGCAGAACGACTTCGTGACCAAGCTCCGGCACGCCGAGGAGTTCCTGGAGCTCGGAAACAAGGTGAAACTCCGCCTGAAATTCCGCGGCCGGGAGATGGCTCACACCGAGAGGGGGTTTGAGGTCGTCAACCGCGCCCTGACCGAACTCTCCAGCATGGGCCATCCCGACGGGCCTCCCAAGCTGACGGGGCGCAATATCTTTGTCATGTTGACCCCACTGCCCGTCAACAAGCGGAAGCTCAGGTTTCACCTCAAGGACGCTTCCGTTCCCGGGGCACCGCCGGTGCCGGCCGCGGTTCCTGCCGACTGATTCCGGAAGGAGTCATGGCGCGGTACTGTGGACCCGGACTGGTGGCCGTCCTGGCGTTGGTGGCCTGCGTCTCCGGTTGCACGGCCCAACCGTCCTGGCGGACGGCGGCCGTTCCTGCACCGCTCGCCACCGAGACACTCCCCGTTCGGGCGACGCCGGCCGCCGCGGTGCCCGCGGATCCCGGCCCGCGCCTCTGGCCGTTCAAGCGGCTGTTTCAGACCGATTATGTCGATGCGCGCGCCGTGGCCGAACGATTCGGCTTCACGTCGGAGTGGGTGGCTCGCGACCGGATCATGGCCCTGGTCGATGGCAACCGCCGGGTGCGGCTGAAGCTCGAGGACAACGCCCGGGATATCCTGGTCGACGGTGTCCGTGTTTTCCTCGGCTCGCCGGTCGTCTTTTTCCAGGGCAGCCTGTACATCGGCAAGATCGACGTCATCAAGACCCTCGAGCCGCTGCTGGATCCGGCCGCGATGGTCGGCCGGCCGCGGGTGCCGCGGGTGATCGTGATCGATCCGGGCCACGGAGGTCGGGACGACGGCACCAGCAACCGGCGATTGGGATTGCTGGAGAAGACGCTGACGCTCGACACCGGCCTGCGGCTGGAGCGTCTGCTCGAGGCGCGCGGGTACCGCGTGATCATGACCCGGACGAGCGACCGGTATGTTCCGCTGGAGGATCGGGCCGCGATCGCCAACCGGGATCATGCCGACCTGTTTGTGAGCATTCACTTCAATGCGTCGGTGGACGCGCCGGCGGTGAGGGGAACGGAGGTGTACGCCATGACGCCGCAGTTCCAGCCGTCGACCCAGCCGGAGCGGGACAAGAGCATGATCCCCACCCGGTATCCGGGAAACCGCCACGACCCCTGGAACATCGTGTTCGGTTACCAGATGCAGCGGGCGGTGGTGTCCGGACTCGGCACCTATGATCGCGGCCTGAAGCGGGCCCGGTTCGTCGTCCTGCGCCTGGTGGACTGTCCGGCCGTGCTCGTCGAATCCGCCTACCTTTCCAATGAAGCCGAGGGGCGCCGGGTGGCCAATCCGGCGTTCCGCCAGCGCATCGCCGAGGCCATCGCCCGGGGCATCGACGATTACGCCCGTCTGCTCGCCTCGCTTCGGGCCGGGCGACGGGACTCCCGCTGAATCCGGGCCGCCATCCGGATCAAACCATGAAATACCGCAACGCTCTCCGCATCCTGACGACGGTGATGCTGGGCCTGGCCGCCGCCACCGCTCTGCGCGCGTGGGATTACGAGGGCCATCGCATCATCAATCAACTCGCCCTGGCCGGCCTTCCCGCCGACTTTCCGGCCTTTGCGCGCGCGGCCGGGGCCCGGGAACGGATCGCGTTCCTCGCGGGCGAACCGGACCGCTGGCGCAACACCCGCGGACTTCCGCTCCAGCATGAGAACGGGCCCAACCACTACCTCGACCTGGAGCAGCTCAAATGGGCCGGCCTGGACCCGCTGACAGTGAGTCCGCTGCGCTACCAATTCGCCCTGGAGTTTGCCGCCGGGCGGGCCGCGCATCCGGCCGGCTTTCCTCCCATCAATCCGGAAAAGGATCTCGACCACACCCGGGAGTGGC
>JBJKRV010000002.1:0-5588 GCA_046704465.1 Opitutaceae bacterium
CCGCTGCGCCGCCCGGTGAATCCCGCGGCGAGCCTGGCCGGGGTGCCGGCGGACCTGCGGGAGTCCATCGGGCGCAACCTGGTCGCCACGGCGTTTCCCTATGCACAATCGACGCGGACCGACGGGAAGCTGGCCTCGGTCGAGGTGGATCTGGTGGAGTTGGAGACCGCCCGGTGGCTGGTGGTCGTGTGTCCGTCCTTCGGAGGGCGGATCCTGCGCATTTACGACCGCGTGAGACGACGTGAGCTGCTGTTTCAACCACCGTCGCTGCTGCAGGGCGTGGTCGGTCTGGCCGGCGCGTGGTTTCTGGGGGGGGTGGAATTCAACGCCTTTCGCTGGGGGCACAACATTCATGGCGCCTCGACGGTCGAAACCCGCCGACTGCGCCTGGGCGACGGCACCCCGGCGATTGAGTTTGGCGCCTGCGACGAATTGTTCGGCTGCGAATGGCGGGTGCGCCTGGCACTGGGAGCGACGCAGGTTCTCTGCCGCATGGAACTGCAGAACCACAGCTCGGAACCGCAGCCGGACTATTGGTGGACGACGGTCGCGGTGCCGGCCCACCGTCACCTCCGAATCCTGGGCGCGCCGGGGCCGGTGCTCCATCACGGACAGTTTCGGATCGGCTATCAGCACGACCGGTGGCCGCGCCTGCACGGCCGCGACTGGTCCCGCTGGCCGGAGCATCATGAGGTCACCTCGGCCTACCTCTATGAGCCCGCGAGCGATTTCTTCGGCTACGCGGACGAGGGCGACGGCTTTGCGTTCGTCCATCAGGCGGACCATGGGATCTGCCGCGGGCGCAAACTGTGGAGCGTGGGCGCGAGCCGGGCGGACATGTTTTCCGAGCGATTGATCGACACGCCCGGCGTCTCGTACCTCGAGCTGCAGAGCGGCCTCAACCCGCTGCAGGTCGAATCCGGGCTGCTCGCCCCGGGTGAGCGGCGGGCGTGGACCGAGGGTTTTGGCGCGGTGACGCTGCCGGACGCCGCCGGCGACGAATCGTACGAGATGCTTTTCACGCGCTACGAACAAATGGCGGGCGCCGCGATGCGCGCGGAGTTCCTCGCCCGAAGTTCGGCCGACTGGTGGTTGCCGGCCGCCAGCGAGAGCATCGTGGCGGCGGCGCCGCGGGTCGCACTCTCGGCCAGAATCTGCAGTCGCCCGGAGTCCGTGACCGCCGCGGAGGTGGCGCGGACGGTCGAGGCGGGGTGGGTGGCGGGCCAAGCCTGGCGGGAAAAACTCGAGGCGCTGAAAAACCGCGACGAGCTGACGGCGGCCGGCCGGCTGGCGTTGGCCGCGGTCCAATTGGACGCGGGCGAGACGGACGGGGCGAACGCGCTGCTGCGCGACCTTAGAGGGGAGCACACGGAGACGGGCGGATGGGCCGCCTATTTGCTCGGCCTGAGCACCGGCGATCGCGTCGCGCTGGAACGGGCGGCCCGGCTCCTGCCCGGGCGGGCCGAGCCGTGGCTGGCGCTCGACCAGTGGCTGGAGCGGAAAAACCTGCACGCCGAGCGTGAACATCTCTGGAGCCAGGCTCCCGCGGCGTTGCTGGCGCGCGATGACGTCCGCGTGGCGCGGGCCGCCGGCGCGCACACGCGGGGCGAGTGGGAGCGCGCCCGGGAATTCCTGACGGCGCCGTTCACTTCCATCGCTGAAGGCGCCCCGACGGCCTGGTTGATTTATCGGGAGACGTTTTTGGGAGAGGCCCTGGAACGGGCGCAAAACGGTGAATATGACGCCGCCACGGCGTTGCTCATCCGGGCCGGCCGGAATGCGCCGCAATTCGGGATGGGGCGCGACGAGATCGCCTGGGTGCACGATGTGATCTACTATCGCTGGCGGCTGGCCATGAATCACGAGCGGCCACTGGAGGCCGCGCTGTTGTTGGACCTGGGCATGCAGGAGGAAGCCTATGCCGGCTCCATCTCGGCGGCCTATCTGGCTCGGCTCGCGCGGGAGGGCGGGCACCCATCCGCCGCCGGGCGCCGGCAGATGCTTGAGCGTTGGGACCGCGAGAGCGGGGAGTCCGGGCGGGCGGCCCCCCCGCTCCGCAGCGCCGTCATCGGGGCGATGGCCGACGATGGAACCGCCGGCTGGGAAGCCCTGCTCGCCGACCCGCTTTACCGGCATCGGGCGGCATTTGAATTGACACTCGGGGCGGCAGGGACGACGTCGACGCCCAAGGGTCCCTCCGAGCGAGGCCCGTCCGGCACCCTGAACGGCTCGGAAGACCCACCCGCACTTGCGTCGGGGCGGTGACATCCAGATCCACCTCCATCCCTGTCAGATCCCATGTCACGATCAACGATGCTCCTCGGATCCGCGGTCGACGCGATTGGCGATACGCCCCTGGTCGAATTGCAGCGGCTGGCCCGGGGAACCGGCGGCCGCATTCTGGCAAAACTCGAGTACCTCAACCCCGGCGCGTCGAAGAAGGATCGGATCGCGCGGCAGATCATCGAAGATGCCGAGGCCGACGGCTCGCTGGCACCGGGACAAACCGTGGTCGAGCTGACGAGCGGCAACACGGGGACCGGACTGGCCATCGTCTGCGGGGTCAAGGGGTATCCGTTTGTCGCCGTCATGTCGAAGGGCAATTCGGTCGAACGCGCACGGATGATCGCCGCGCTCGGAGCGGAGGTGGTGCTGGTCGATCAGATGCCGGGCTCGAGGCCGGGCGCCGTGTCCGGAGATGACCTGCAGCGGGTGGAGGAGGTCACGCAACGCCTGGTGCGCGAGCGCGGCGCCTTCCGGGCCGACCAGTTCACGCTGGCCGGAAGTGTTCGCGCGCACCTGCTCCATACGGGACCGGAGATCTGGCGCCAGGCCGGCGGCAAGATCGACGCGTTTTGCGATTTTGTGGGGACGGGGGGGACCTTCGCCGGCTGCGCCGCCGCATTCAAACAACACAATCCGTCCGTCCGTTGCTTCGTCGTCGAACCGGAGGGGGCCGCGGTGCTGGCCGGCAAACCCCTCGTGAACCCCAACCACCGGATTCAGGGAGGCGGATATTCGCGGACCGAACTGCCGCTGTTGCGGCCGGACCAAGTGGATGGTTATATCACCGTGACGGACGTCGAGGCGGCAGAAATGGCGGGACGTCTGGCCCGCGAGGAGGGGATTTTTGCCGGATTCTCGTCCGGTGCCAATGTGGCGGGCGCCCGTCGGTTGCTGGCGACCACCTGTCCCGGCGCCACCGTCGCGGTCATCATTTGCGACTCGGGTCTGAAGTACCTGAGCACGGACCTGTGGAGGCAGCCGCCGTGGACCTGATCCGGCGCGACGAGACGGCACCGGCCGGGCGCGTCCGCGGCGAGCGGCGTGATCACATTTTGAGCCTGATGGATCATAGATTGTGGCGGCGCCGGCGTCGTGGGCGCCGGGTTGGATATCCCGAAAAGCCATGGCAACAAATAGAACCGACCACGAGGGCCGCCTGACCCAGGTGCTCGACGGCACTTGGGAGTTGGCGGAGAGCGTCGGACCGTTCGAGATCCCGTCGACATTCGACCATCGGGGACCGGTGCCCGGTCTGGTCAACCTGGCGCAACCGCCATTTCCGCAGGTGGACGAGTTCGAGGGTTGCGAGTGGAACGAAAATGCGATTCGCCGCAAGGAGTTGCCGGAGTCCGCCCGCGTGACCGGCCACGGACGATCGCTGCAGCCGCGCAACTATTTCTGGTATCGAACGAGGTTCACCGCCCCGACGGGTCGGACGGTCGCCTTTCTCGTCATCAACAAGGCGCAATTCGGCATGGCGGTGTGGCTCAATGGCAGGGCCGTCGGCGAGGAGCCGGCCTGTTTCAGCTCGGCCCGGTTCGACTTGAGCGGAGCGATAAGCTGGGGGCGGGAGAACGAGGTAATCGTCCGCATCGGGGCGCATCCCGGGGTCCTGCCGGCCGGCTTTCCGGCCGGATCCGACTTTGAGAAGAAGCGCTGGACACCCGGCATCTACGACCGCGTATCGGTCCGCTTTTGCGACAACCCCGTCGTCGACACGGTGCAGGTCGTTCCCCGTCTGTCTCCTCCCTCCATTCTGGTTCAGGCCAAACAGGTGAATCGAGCGGCGGTTGCCTGTGAGGCGGCGGTCTCGATGCGGGTGACGGAGTGGAAAGGAGGGGCGGAAGTGGCGTCGACAAAACCGGAGCGCATCACGTTGGCGGCCGGCGCGGAACGGATGGTCACCCAGACGATCGACCTTCCGAACGGACGCCCGTGGTCTCCGGATGATCCGCACCTCTATGTGCTCGAGACATCCACCGCCGGCGACGCGGAACGCACCCGGTTCGGCCTGCGGGAGTTCAGAAGCGACACGCGAACGGGGAGGTTCTACCTGAACGGGAATCCGTGCTTCCTCCGCGGCTCGAATATCACGCTGCACCGGTTTCTGGAGGATCCGGCGTGCGGCGCCTGGCCGTGGGACGAGGCCTGGGTTCGACGCCTGTTGCAGGAGATTCCGCGGCAATTGCACTGGAACGCGTTTCGTTTCTCCATCGGCCCGGTGCCGGAACGGTGGTTCGAAATCGCCGACGAAGCGGGTCTCCTCATCCAGAACGAATTCTTCATCTGGACCGGCCATCCCAAGTGGCACGAGCGCGCCTACGCGCGCCACTGGGATGTCAACGAACTGATCCGCCAGTATTCGAATTGGATGCGGGACCATTGGAACCATCCGTCGGTCGTGATCTGGGACGCCTGCAACGAAACCTTTGACGCCGTGTTCGGCCAGACGGTCATTCCCGCCGTCCGGGGGCTCGATTTGTCCGATCGTCCCTGGGATAACGGCTACAACCAGCCGGTCGGGCCGGACGATCCGGTGGAGATTCACCCCTATTTTCATGCGGCGTCGCATTTCGCGAAGGAACTCCAGTTCAACCCGGCGCAACTGGAGTCCATGACCCTCGACGAGGTGGTCAAACTGGGCAGCGGCGAGGACAACTGGCACGGACATCCCCTCATCATCAACGAGTACCCGTGGCTCTGGCTGAACCGGGACGGCACGCCGACCCGGATGACCGGGTGGCTGTACGACACTCTCGTCGGCGCCGGCGCCGACGCCCGGCAGCGGTTTGCATTCTACGCCTACGAGGTGGCGGCCGAGACGGAATTCTTCCGGTGCAGCCGCTGGTTTGGCGGAGTGATGCACTTCGCCTATCTCGGCTACAGCCGCCCGCAGGGCGACACGAGCGATCCGTTCCGCGACATCGCGCGCCTGGAACTGGAGCCGCATTTTGCCGACTATGCCGCCGAAGCCTTCAAGCCGCTCGGGGTCTGCCTCAAGTTCTTCCGGCCGACGGCGGTCGCGGGCGCGGAGACGAGCTTCCGGCTGGCTCTGATCAACGATCAGGCGCATCCGGTGGCCGGCCGCGTGGCGTTGACCTTCGAGACCGAGAAGGCGGACATCCTCAGCCGGGCCGAGCAGCCCTTCACCGTGCCGGCGTGGGGCGAGGCGACCGTCGAGATTCCATTGACGGTTCCCGACCGCCTGGGCCGCGCCGTCTTGAAGGCGGTGGCGGCGGCGTCCGAGGCCCGCGAGGCACCGACAGTGTGCCGACGTCATCTGGAAGTGATCAGGGCGGGGT
>JBJKRV010000003.1:0-3777 GCA_046704465.1 Opitutaceae bacterium
GCCATGAACCGCTCTTTGGGCAATGTTCTTTTCTCCGGCTTCGGTTCCGTCACCCAGGCCACCGGCAGCGGTCCCGAGGGCGAGGTCAGGCCGGCCAACGCCGAGGATGTCTATTACATCCTGGAGGCGGCTGATTCGGTGGCCTTCGTGCCCGGCTACGGCCTGGCCGTGGCCCAGGCCCAGCATGTGGTCCAGGAACTGGGCGAATTGCTCGAAGGAAACGGCACCGATGTGGTCTACGCCATCCATCCGGTGGCCGGGCGGATGCCGGGACACATGAATGTCCTCCTGGCCGAGGCCAACGTGCCCTACGACCAGTTGGTGGAGATGGACGATATCAACCCGCGGATGGATTCCGTCGACGTCTGCGTGGTGATCGGCGCCAACGACGTGGTCAACCCCGCCGCCTTGAACGACGAGTCGAGCCCGATCTACGGCATGCCGATCATCGAGACCCACCGGGCCAAGACGGTTATCGTTTTGAAGCGTTCCATGGGTACCGGCTTCGCCGGCATTCAGAACGCCCTGTTCTTCAACGACAACACCCGGATGTACTTCGGCGACGCCAAGGCCTCGCTGCAGGCCCTGGTGGCCGAGTTCAAGAGCGCGGCCGACTGATAGCCGCTACCGTTTTCGCGAAGAAAACCCCGCCCGGCATTGCAGCCGGGCGGGGTTTTTTGTTTTATGATTGCCAACATTCTTCAGCCAACAATTCGTCATTGCGAACGCAGTGAAGCAATCTCGATGGGGATTATAATTGCTATATTGCTGCATATAAATGCTACTCTTTGTCCTGTAAGGCAAGGAGGGCATCATGCAAGCAAACAAGATCACCGGAGTCTATCATCCCAGAACGCCGCGAAGTTCTCCCTTGTGGCATCTTCTGGATGGTCATTTCGAAAGTTTCAAACAGAACTACGAGAACCAATACATCCGAGAATACGGTTTTTACCGGCCAGTCATTTCGGATGTGGTCGAAGGGTATCTGAATTGTGGTGACTTGCACGACGGCTTTGCGCGTGTCCGTTGCCCCGATTGTCACCACGAGTATCTTCTGGCCTTCAGCTGCCGGGGTCGGTGGTTCTGCCCGTCCTGCCATGCCAAGAAGGTCGTACAGTTCGGCCAACATCTTCGGGAAAATCTGCTCCATCCCGTCCCACATCGACAGTATGTCTTCAGTATCCCGATCCTCCTGCGGAGGTATTTTAAGTACGACCGGAAGTTGTTGAGCAAGCTGTGCCGGTGTGCCAATCAAAGCCTCATGCAATATTTCCGCACCGCGACCGGCTTGAAGGATGGCCAACTGGGCGCGGTCATGGCTATTCAGACCTTCGGCGACTATGCCCGGTGGCATCCGCACCTCCATGTTCTTCTGGCGGACGGACTTTTCCGCGAGAGCGGCGTCTTCCACGTCATGCCCAAGATCGACATCGATCCCCTCGCCAAGCTGTTTCGGGCCAACATCCTGAAGATGCTCAAAAAAGAAGGGCTGATCGACGATGAGTTGATCCGCAAGCTTTTGACCTGGAGGTACAACTCCGGCTTCTCCCTGCACAACGGGGTGCGACTGGCCCGTGACGACGAGGTAGGGCAGGAGGCCCTGGCCCAGTACATCGTCCGCAATCCTTTTTCGGTCAAGAAGATTACCTATAACGACGCGACCGGCATGGTGATCTATCGGTCGAAGAAGATGCCGTCCAAGAGCAAGGGCGGTCGGAAAAACTTCCAGGTCTTCACCGCTGAAGAATTCATTGCCGCGATCACCCAGCACATCCCGGACAAGTCGTTTCAACTGGTTCGCTATTACGGCTGGTACTCGAATCGGGGGCGGGGGGAGCGCGAAAAAGCGAAAGAAGGAGATGCCGGCAATCTCCCTTCTGTAACCGACTCATCTTCACCCCTTGAAATCATCGACGTCTCCGACTACCGGCCCCGGAAGATCCCTTCGCCCAAGTGGCGGGAGTGCATCAAGAAGGTGTGGGAAGTCGATCCGTTGCTCTGTCCCAAGTGCGGCGGCGAGATGAAGATCGTCAGCTTCATCACCGAAACCGATGTGGTCCGCAAGATTCTGAAGCACCTGGAGTTATGGGAAGAACGGGCGCCGGTCGAGCGTCCGCCGCCGGTGAAAATTTCCGAGAGGCATTACGAACCGATTGACGATGGCTGGCCGGGGTACGAAGAGCCGCATATCACGGTGCATTGAAGCGGGTCGTGGGAATTCGGCATTGCCGGCGGTGGTCGTCGTGCGCCGTTTTTCAGGCAAAAACGGGAAGGTTGCGTTGAGCTGTCGGTGTTGGTCAGGGATTTAGGTTGACAGATGGCCTGAATGTCAATTAGATGATTCTTGAAGGCTGGATTTGGCGTCGATTTTGGGCGGAATCGCAAAACCGCCCAAAATTTGGCAATCCCGCAAAAAGCGATTTCTTATCACCGATCCGGCTGGTCAGGCAGCGCGGCCTGTCGCCGGCCATCGTCGCCGACGGCTCCCAGGGCCCGGCGCTCACGGCCCAGGCCGGCTCCCTGCTCCTGGCCAGCCGCACCGGTCTGCCGGTAATGCCGGTGGGCTGGGCGGCCGACCGCTACTGGTCCTTCCGCAGCTGGGACCGGACTGCCATGCCCAAACCCTTTTCCCGGGTGGTGGTGGAGTTCGGCGAACCCTTCGAGGTGCCGAAGGGGGTGGACAGCGAGGCGCTGGAAGAATACCGGCTGCAGCTGGAGCGGCGGTTGCTGGAGATCTACCGCCGATGCTGGGGCCGGTTCGGCCGCGAAACCCATTGAGCCGGAACGGGATTGCAAGGTTGCACCCTGCCGGGGAAGCCCTTGGGGGAAAAGTTGGCGCAGCCGGGATGCGGTAGGCATCCATCGCATCCAATCAACCTTCGCCCGGGGTGTCTTCTTCCCGTTACCCCGGAGACTCCGTTCCCCGCTTCGGCTTGGGGGGGGCGCCATTCAGGATTTTACGGGCGGCGGCGAGGAGTCCCTGGTGCAGAAAGGGCTTGTTCAGGAAGGCCCGAAGCCCCATGGCCAAAGCCTTCTCCCGATTGATGAGTTCGCTGTGGCCGGTGCAGAGGATGATCGGCACTTCGGGCCTGAGTGCGAGGATCCTCCTGGCGAGTTCGATGCCGGTCAGATGCGGCATGGTCAGATCGGTGATGACCAGATCGTAGAAGTCGGGTCGGGTTTGGAAATCCTCCCAGGCCGCGACCCCGTCGGCAAAGGTCGTCACCCGATAGGAGTACTTCGCGAAAATTGCCTTGGCGAAGTCGCATATCTGCGCTTCGTCATCGACGAAAAGGATTTGCTCCCCCCTGCCGGCGAGATCGGCGACGCTCTCCTTGACCACAGCTGCGGCGGCCTGTTCGGCGGTTAACGGCAGATAGACGTGGAAACTCGTTCCCTTTCCCGGTTCGCTGTAGAAGGTGACATGGCCGTTATGGCTTTTGACGATGCCGTGCACCACGGCCAGTCCCAGCCCGGTCCCTTCTCCCTGTTTCTTGGTCGTGAAGTAGGGTTCGAATATCTTCTCCTGGATCTCCGGCGCGATCCCGCCTCCCGTATCGCTGACCTCGAGTTTCAGATACCGGCCCGGCGCCAGGTTGGCATAGCCGTACTCGTCCCGGCCGATCTCCACCTCCGTCAAGGCCACGGCCAGGGTCCCGCCGTTTTCCCGCATGGCATGGTAAGCGTTGGTGCACAGATTCATGACCACCTGATGGATCTTGGTTGGGTCGGCCAGCACCACACCGTCGGAAACGATGTTCTGCCTGATCTCGATGG
>JBJKRV010000004.1:0-12587 GCA_046704465.1 Opitutaceae bacterium
GCACGGACGATGCGCTGTATTCCTACCCATTCCGTTTTGCGATGTGTAGTTATCTGCTAGGACTAAAATGGATTGCTGAGGGTGGGTACGAAAACGCCGCGATTCCGAAGATCAAAAATGACTTCACGGACATGACGTATGCGGCCTACGCAACGTTCTTCGACGGCCTGATAACCTGTGATCGAAAGCTTGCAGAGATATATCAACTTTCGAGGTGGGTGCTGACTCACATATTTGGTCTCGGGGATCGGACCGGAAAATAATCCGATGACTGTTCCCAAAAACGTTCCCAAATTTTATTCGGAACGGGTGATTTTCGGTCGCGAGCAGTCGCGGCGAGTCGCGCGGGAATCAAGCGTCTTCCCAGCGGCCCAGGATTACAGGAAATGCCGCTTGATGAAGGCGTGGCCGGAACCGGACTTGAGGTAATGCTCGAAGGAAATGGCACGACCTTCGTCGGCAAAGCCCGGAGGGCGAAGGTTGGTCGGCCCGGTGAGAGTCTACCCGTTCATAGGTAGGTAACTGATGCCAGTCGGGTGGCGGTGGGTCCGGGACTTTGAGACGACAGCCTGAGCGACCACGGCGCCGTCATTCCCGAGGCCGGAAAGCAAACCCCTCGGGCTTTGTTGCCCCCTTGGGCACACTTGGGCGAGCCGGGTCCAAGACAGCCCGGAGGTCGTCGCGTTGCTCCCGTAGTAGCCGTTTGATCGCTGAGAGCTCTGACATGACGATCAACGGAAATAGGATGTAGATAACAATAAAAACAAGCCCGACGATCGCCAAGAGGGTCTCGAATCCCGTGAATAGGTTGAAGTGGTTCACGCTTCTATTCTACGGGCGTACAACTCTCGCTCAATCCCGAAGACCTACTCCACCGACCGGATGCACTCCGGCATGTTGTTCCTGACGTTGTTAACCGCAAGCGACACCCGGTGCGCTTCAATCCTGCCTGCAGGTTAGTGCTGAGGCGTGCCGGAGAACTCACTCTTCCTTGGAATCAGGTGAGACACCAAGTTAGGGCGGGACGCCCGCCTGACGCAGCAAGCCCGCAAGGGTTCAGGTCTTTAGTTCGTGAGGCGCCTACGTCCGGCGGAGGTCATGCTGCCCAACCGATCTCCGCCACCGTCAGCCAGGCGGCGACACCGCAGGGGGTCGGCGCTCCGGGTGGGGCGGCCCGCCGCCTATCCTCGCGCCGCGTTTCAGTCCTCCTCCCCGCTCCGCCGGTTCCCATGCCCGGTGCGGCTCTCCAAGAACTCGCGCAATATTTCCATGCGCCGCTGAAGTCGGCCATTTTGTTCGATCTCTTCCGTGGATCGTTGGGCCTCGTTCCGGACCATGAGCTGGCGGATTTTCTTGATGGCCAGATACTGAAGTTGCCGCACCCGCTCCCGGGTAACCTTGAATTTCCTGCCGACCTCTTCGAGCGTCTGCTGGTTGCGCCCGTCGAGACCGAACCGCATCCGGAGGATCTCGGCCTCGCGCCGGTCCAGCGAGTTGATCATGCGATTTAGGTCGGACCTGAGATTGTGCTCCCGGAGGCTCTCATACGGGCTGACGGCATTGTCATCGCCGATGATTTCGCCAAAGGTTGCCGAATCGCCGTCGTCGCCAATGGGGGCGTCGAGCGAAGTCGGCCGAATGCTGACGGACTTTAGGTGAGAGACCTTGTGGGTGGGAAATCCGAGCTCTCGCGCGATTTCTTCGTCGGTCGGTTCGCGTCCCAACTCATCGGCGAGCGTCCGGGTTGCGCGGCGCAGCTTGGAAATTTTTTCGACGAGGTGAACGGGCAGACGGATGGTCTTGGATTGGCTGGCCAGCGCACGTTTGACGGATTGCTTGATCCACCACGAGGCGTAGGTGCTGAGTTTGCCGCCCTTTCGCGGATCGAAACGCATGATTGCCTTGATGAGCCCGATGTTGCCTTCGCTGATCAGGTCGAGGAGGGGCAGGCCGAAATCCCGGTAATCCATCGCGATTTTGACGACCAGGCGCAGGTTGGCCCGGATCATGTGATCCCGGGCCGATTGGTCCCCCCGGCGGATGCGATCGGCCAAGGTCACCTCCTCGGCGATGGTGAGGAGCGGCGTTTTGCCAATCTCCTGGAGATAGATCTGCAAGCCGGTGCGTTCCAAAGGAAGCGGATCGGCTGGGACGGCCGCCGGCCCCGGTTTGGCCGAAAGCTCCGGCGGAGCGTCAGACTCCGGCAAACTGGGATGGGCACGGTGAGGCATGGGCGGTTGGTTCGTTGTTCCAAAGACTGACGGGAGGTGGCAGTGAAATGGGTCCGGGACCCCCAAAAACGGCATTCCCCGGGCGTCGTCCGACCGGGTCGTTCCGTGAAGGATGAAGACCGGGCTACCCGCGGAGATCGAAGGTGATGCCAGTCAACGCCAACCTAAGTCGGAAATCCGCCGGGAACCATGGGGTGTTACCCTAGTACCTGGTCGGAGTCGGGCGGGTGCATTTCGTCCGGCGCGATCGCGGGTAGGTCATCACCCCATCATCTATCGCTCGCCAACGGCGGCCCGCCGGGTTAATTGATGCTTGGCGCAAGCATGGGACCACCCTCGCCTATCCCGGGTTGTATTGCGGTCTGTGCGTGACCTTGCGCTGGATGCCGCGATGACGAAGAGCTCCAAGACCGAGTTTGCGAAGCGGTACCACGCCGCACTTCGCCGCTATCTGCGGCGTCGGCTGCGCAGGCGGTTGCCGCCGCCGGCGGCGCGCTCCCTCGGGCGAACGGCCGTATCCCTCGGCCTGGGCACGCTGGCTCTGGCCCGCGTGCACGATCAGGCCATGGCGGCGTTGGCATCGGCGCGGCCACCGACCCATGGCCGGATTAGGAATAGTCCGCTCACGCAGGCAGCGGTGTTTCTTCTGGGAGCGTTGGCGCCGATCGAGCAGACCCATCAGGCCGTCGAGAAGGCGGCCAGCAAGGCGCAGCACTGTCAAACGCTCCTTGCCCAGTCTCGCCGCCTGACGCATCAAATCCTGTCAGCACAGGAGGAGGAACGCAAAGAAATCAGCCGCGAACTGCATGACGAGGTGGTCCAGATCCTGGCCGGCATCAACGTCCAACTGGCGGCCCTGAAGGAAGCCGCAGCGATCAACGGCCGGAGCCTGCGGCAACGAATCGCCCATACCCAACGCCTGGTCGGAGAATCGGTCGAGGCCGTTCATCGCTACGCACGCGAACTCCGCCCAGCGTTGCTCGACGACCTCGGGTTGATCCCGGCCCTTCGCTCCTATATCAAGACCCTGCCCGGTCGCGGGACGTTGCGCATTCGCTTCATGTCCTTTCCCGGAGTGGAAGCGCTTAATAATGCCCGGCGGACGGTGCTTTACCGCGTCACGCAGGAGGCGCTCACGAACGTCGCCCGGCATGCGCACGCGCGGCGCGCCACGGTGATCATCCAGGAGATCTCGGGTGTGGTGCGGCTCGAAGTGCATGACGACGGGAGATCCTTCCCGGTGGATCGCCTGCTCGCCTCCAGCACGAACAAACGTCTCGGTCTGATCGGCATGCGGGAAAGGGTGGAGATGGTGGGAGGCAATTTTGCCGTCGAATCGGCGCCCGGCAAGGGCACCACGGTGCGGGCTGAAGTTCCCCGCCGCGACAACCATTCCGGATCCGACGCATGAATCGAATCACGGTTTTGCTAGCCGAAGACCACGCCATCGTCCGCGAAGGCCTGCGATCGCTGTTGGAACTGGGGGGAGACCTGGAGGTGGTCGGTGAGGCGGCGACCGGCCGCCAGGCGGTGGACCTGGCCCGGAAGCTGCATCCGACCGTGGTCGTCATGGACATCGCGATGCCCGTGCTCAATGGCTTCGAGGCGACGCGGCAGATCCTGCACGCGTCGCCTGAAACCAAGGTGCTGGTGCTCTCCGCGCACAGCGACGACGAATATGTGGCGCACATGGCCGCGTGCAACGCATCCGGCTATGTGGTGAAACAGAATTCCGGCCAGGTGCTGGTCCATGCGGTCAGGGAGGTCGCCAGCGGACGTCCGTATTTCAGCCCTTCCATCGTCAAACGCCTGCGGGACTTGGGACGAAGAGCAGTTGGGAGCAATTCCACCGGCGCAAAGTCCCAACGGCCGTTGACCGCTCGCGAAGCCGAGGTGCTGCAACTTGTGGCCGAAGGGGCGGCGAACAAACAGGTCGCCGCCGAACTCGGCATCAGCATCAAGACGGTCGAGAAGCACCGGCAGCAATTGATGGACAAGCTTGATATCCACGACACCGCCGGCCTCACCCGCTATGCGATCGCCGCGGGCGTCATCGAGAGCAGCGTCCAATTGACGGTCAGGTAGCCGGGTGGTGGGTTTCTCGGCTCCGCCACCGGGTAGCGACGGATGGCGTGGTCGGTGTGCCGCCACAACCGGTCAGAAACGGCGCCGAAAGACGATGCCCGCCAACGCGGGTAGGACAACGCCCCATGGCGGTGGAGGCACCCGCAGCGTACGCTCACAGCTCTTGACCACGACAATCAGGAAACCGCCCTGACCGCTAAAGACCAACTTCCTCCCCCCGCAGGCGAACGCTCGACCAATGCAACCCAACCTTGGATTGCGCGAGGCGTCGCGCTAGGAAGTGGCCAGATTTTCAACCTGCTGCTCGCGGAAGAGGTGGTGCAGTAGGGGACTACCCGCGATTGTCGCCGGGGCGCCGCCGGTTCGTTCTCGGGCGAGCCACCATCTCATGAATAGGATCCGGTCTCTCGCCTTCTTTGCTGGCGGCATCGCCTTCATTGTCCACTGAATAAAGCTCGCGTACTCCCTGGATCCGACTCCGGCCGACCCAAGATCAATGCGCCACCGGTAACATCCTCCAGTCGGTGATCGGCGGCGGCGCGAATCGGGTTCCGTCAAACCCTAATCCCGCGCCGGTCCCTGATTCCATGCCGGACTTCGCCGTCACCTTCCTCATAATCGCCCCGATTGCAGGCATCCTCGGCTTCGATGGCATCGCGGGCACTGCCGACACGATCGCCAGGGTTCTCCTCCCTGTCTTCCTCGTGCTGTTTCTGTTGTCGCTGGTTTGCGGCGGAAAGCGGGCGGCTTGATCTGCCGCCCACCCCAGCGCGCTGAATCTCTCCCCCATCGTCTCCTAATCCGCTCTTCCCGTTTATGAATACTTCGTCCAATCCCTCACCGATCAGGGCGCCGTCCGCCGCCGGCATCAACGTGATGCCGGCGTGGAAGCGTGCCCTCGATCTTTTCTTCTGCGTGCTGACCCTGCCGGCCCTGGCTCTCTTGGTCCTGTTGATGACGGCGGCGATTCTGCTGGTCTCCCCGGGCCCGGTCTTCTTCCGACAGGAGCGCATCGGTCTTCGGGTCCGCCGTTTCAATATTTCCAAGTTCCGCACCATGACGGTTGGTGCAGACACGGCGTCTCACCGGAATCACATCAAGCAGCTGGTGGATTCCAATGCGCCGATGGTTAAGCTCGACTCCCGGCGCGACGCCCGATTGACACCCGGAGGCTGGCTGTTGCGGGCTTCCGGCCTCGACGAGCTTCCGCAGCTGGTCAACGTCCTTCGCGGTGACATGAGCCTGGTCGGGTCCCGCCCGTGCATCCCCGGCGAGTTTGCGCAATACCTCACGGCGCAGCGTGAGCGGGCCAACGCTGTGCCCGGACTGACCGGCCTCTGGCAGGTGTCGGAGAAAAACCGGACGCCCTTCGAGGAGATGATCCGGCTGGACATCCACTATGCACGCCGTGTCTCTCCGCTCCTTGCTCTGAAGATCGTCCTCCTGACTCCCTGGGCCTTGGTGGTGCAGATTATCGACACCCAGCAGCGCCGGGGGTCCTCGGTGTAGGCCGCTCTGGCCGGCACCTCCGGTCCGCACCCGCCGGAAGCCGGCTGACGTTCACGCTGCCGCTTCCAGCCACGACAATCCCCGCGCTCCGGGCGCCGCTCCAACGCGGGGGGTGACATTGATTTCGGTGGCCGGAGGCCGAACGGAGGAGTCGGTGTTTTCCCTCGAGTCCGCTCCGCCACGGTCGCGATCCGTGCGCTGCCGGTCGCCCGCGGCTTGGTCCCGCCCCGGACGAATAAGGATTCCCAGTTTCTGGCCGTGTCCGCCAGCCCGGCTGCCGGGACTGACCAGGCGGACCCCCGATCCCGGACCGATGCTTGTTTTCAGGTCGGAGCTGACGGAGCACGGTAGGGCAAGACCCCATGGCGTCGCCCCTCCCAGCGGAGCATAATTGGTTCGTTCCGAAGCAGTGATTCCGGGCGCCGGTGATTTCCGCATCGGCGAACTGTCACTCTCCCCGTGCCAGATTTTCACCATCCCGTCACCGTCTGGCGAACCCGGGCCTATATGGTTTGACGATTTCTCCGGCCGCCCGATTCCGGTCATGATCCATTCCGCCATGCCGGCGCCGCTGCATCATCCGCCACCTGTTGCGGGGTCCGCCCGGAACCTGCTCGTGGTCGACAACGACCCCGTGATGCGCGACACCCTCGCCTCCCTGCTGGGCGACGCCGGATACGCGATCGGCTGCGCGGCCGACGGCGAAGCCGGCTGGACCGCGCTTTGTTCCGGTCGTTTCGATCTGCTGATCGCCGATCACGAGCTGCCCCGGCTGACCGGCCTGGAGCTCTTGCGGCGGCTGCGCGCCGGCTCCCTCCCCCTGCCCGTCATCATGATCTCGGCCTTTGTGCCCTGGGGCGAGGTCGATCTGGCCTGGCTGCTTCGCCCCGGGGCGGTGCTTGAAATGCCCTTTTCGCTTCCCGTGCTGCTGGCGCACGTGCGGAAGCTCTTGCACGAATGCCCGATCGGCCCGCCCGGCGTGAGGCCGACCCGGTCCGGCGCACATCCCTTCTTCACCGACCCAAGACCCGCGCCGGACATGTTGAAGGACTCGCGCCCCGAGAGAGAGACGTGATGAAAGCCCTGCTGCTCTACCCGGAATTCCCGGACACCTTCTGGAGTTTCAAGCACGTCTTGAGATTCATCCGGAAGAAGGCCTCGTTGCCGCCGCTGGGGCTGCTCACGGTCGCCGCGATGCTGCCGCCCGACTGGACGCAACGCCTGGTCGACCTGAACGTGCGCCCCCTGCGGGAGAAGGATCTCGCGTGGGCGGACCTGGTCCTAGTCAGCGCGATGATTGCGCAGCGCGACTCGGTGGTGCGGCTAATCGCCCGCTGCCGGCTCGCCGGCAAAACCATCGTCGCGGGCGGACCGCTGTTCACCGTCGAGCACAGCCGGTTCCCGGACGTCGACCATTTCGTGCTGAACGAGGCCGAAGTCACGCTGCCCGAGTTCCTCCGCGACCTGGCGCAGGGCCGGGCCCGCCGGCTCTACAGGTCGGCGAAACTCCCGGACCTGCAGGCGACGCCGGCGCCGCGGTGGGACCTCGCGGATCTGCCCCGCTACGCCTCGATGAGCGTGCAATACTCCCGCGGCTGCCCGTTTGACTGCGATTTCTGCAGCGTCACGGCGATGTTCGGCCACCGGCCGCGCGTCAAGACCGGCGCCCAGATCATCGCCGAACTCGACGGCCTCTGGCGGCGCGGCTGGCGCGGATCGGTTTTCTTCGTCGACGACAATCTCATCGGCAACAAGCGCGCGCTGCGCGAGGAACTGCTGCCGGCGCTGACCTCCTGGCGCCGGGGCAAGCGCGGCCTGTCGTTCTACGCCGAGGCCTCGATCAATCTCGCCGACGACGAGGACCTCATGCGCCAAATGGTCGCGGCGGGATTCGACCAGGTCTTCATCGGAATCGAGACCCCGGACGAGGCGAGCCTCACCGAATGCAACAAGCGCCAGAACCGGCGCCGGGACCTCGTCGCCGACGTCAAACGCCTCCAACGGGTGGGATTGCAGGTGCAGGGCGGCTTCATCGTCGGATTCGACCAGGATCCCCCGACCATCTTTCAGCGCCAGATCGACTTTATCCAGAAGAGCGGTATCGTCACGGCGATGGTCGGCTTGTTGCAGGCCGTGCCCGGCACCCGGCTGCACGAGCGATTGGTCCGCCAGGGCCGCTTGCTGGGTGAGACCACCGGCAATAATGTCGATGGCACCACCAACTTCATTCCGCGAATGGACCGCGAAGCGCTGCACCGCGGTTACCGGCGCCTGATGGACCACCTCTATGCCCCCGGACCGTACTACCGCCGGATCCGCATATTCCTGCGCGAGTATCGGCCGCCGCGCGCGGTTGGCGGCGAGACGCTGCGCAACCTCCAGGCGTTTGTCCGGGCCAGCATCCGCCTCGGTGTCCTCGGCCGGGAACGCTTTCATTTCTGGAGTTTGCTGGTGTGGACGGGCTTTCGCCGACCGACGCTCGTTCCGATGGCCGTCACCCTGTCAATCTACGGCTTCCACTTCCGCAAATGTTGCGCCGCGCTCGGCGGGTGAAACGGGATCCGTCTGACCGGGGAATCGGAGAGACGCAGGACGATGGCGGGGCGGACGGCGGTCATCCATGGAGCCTGCGGTAGGGTTTTACCCCGTAGCGTGGTCATTGCTGCCGCTCCATCATGACACCGGCCATGCGCAGCCGCGATAAAACTGTCGGCCGACCATGCGCCCTCATGAGGGCGGCCGTCGATCAGAACCCGAAGACCGTCCGCAAATCACCATGAATCAGGCAATGCCCTTCCGAGTGGCCCGCTCCGGCCCTGACCGTCGCCCTCCGGCCTCCCATCCGGGTGTAATCCGCCGAGCCGGCACGGAAGACGAACGGCAAACGCATGGACCTGTCCGCCCGCCGCCGCAACCGTGACGCCGATTCACCGATTCGGCGCCGAAATCCCAGCCCGATTCCCTTCCCGCTTTGCTCCTGCGCTTCTTCTGGTTCGCCGGACTGACCCTGAGACCGGGAGCCGTCGGGCGCGACGGCCGGCCGAGCCCGCGCGAACGGGACGCCGGGGTCGGGTTGGTGACCCAGTCACGGGCGAGCCGTGAGCGCATGATATGCAGACACTCTCCTCGCTTTGGCAGACCTGGAAACTTCAGCAGGCGCGACCTCGCGCCAGCGAACCACCGTTGCGGGCCGAGTTGTTCGGCGTTGACCAACTTGCGCGCCACGCCCGCGCCCTGGCGGGAAAACACGAAACCATCACCCAGCGTCGCCCCAACGGCTTGCTGGCCCGATTGGGCAGCAACGAGCAAAGCCTGCGGACCTTTCACTCCGCGACCCTCGCGGTCGATTCCAGCCGGCGCGTCACTCCCGCCGCCGAATGGTTTCTCGACAACTTCTATCTGATCGAGGAACAGATCCAGATGGCCCGCCGGCATCTGCCCCGGGAATACAGCCGGGAACTGCCCCGGCTCCTGAAGGGCCCCTCCGCCGGACTGCCGCGGGTCTACGATCTCGTGCTGGAAATGATCTCGCACGCCGACGCGCAGATCGACGCGGGACCGCTGAGCGCCTTCGTCGCCGCTTACCAATCGGTGGCCCCCTTGAAGCTGGGCGAGTTGTGGGCCATCCCGATCATGCTGCGCCTGGGCCTGATTGAAAACCTCCAGCGGATCACCACCCGGCTGGCTTCGGCCCGGGTCGATCGGGACCTGGCGGTTTTGTGGGTGGACCGGCTGCAGGCCATGGCCGAACGGAATCTGTCCCACCTCGTCGTCGTCGTGGCGGACATGGCGAAGGCCGACTTGCCCCTGAGCAGCTCGTTCGTGGCGGAATTCTGCCAGCGGCTGTCGCGTCAGAGCCCGGTGTTGCACCTGGCGCGCAGTTGGCTCGAACAGCGACTCCTAGAGCAGGGGTTGTCCATCGAGCGACTGGTCCATCTCGAGAGCCAGAACCAGGCGGCCGACCAGGTCTCCGTCAGCCACAGCATTGTCAGCCTGCGCTTTCTGAGTTCGATGAACTGGAAGGAGTTCGTGGAGACCCTGAGCCTAGTCGATGAGACGTTGCGCTCCGACCCGGCCGGAGTCTATAGCCACATGGATTTTGCGACCCGCGACCGGTACCGCCATGCGGTCGAATTCCTCGCCCGGCACAGTCAACTGACGGAAAGGGACGTGGCGCGCCACGCCATCTCGCTCGCCGCCGCCGGCGCCCGGCAAAACGGGCGCGAGGATCGCACCGCCCACGTCGGATACTATCTGATCGACCGGGGCCAGTCCTCACTCGCGCACGCCGTCGCCGTGCGGAGCCCGTGGCGGCTGATCCCCACCCGGACCATCCGACGCCATCCGCTGACGTACTATGCCGGCGGCATTGGCGCGCTCACCCTGCTCACGACGGTCGCGTTCGTGCCGGCGGTTCGAACGCTCGACGTACATGGAGGACTGCTCGCGTGCTTCACCCTGGCCTTCCTGATTGGCGCCAGCCAACTCGCCGTGACGGTGATGAATCGGCTGTCCACCCTGCTGGTGAAACCCCGCCGGCTCCCACGGCTGGACTTTTCCGCCGGCGTCGCCTCCGACTGCCGCACGCTGGTGGTCGTGCCCACGATGCTCACGAGCGCCGAGGGCATCGACCGCCTGATCGAGACCCTGGAGATCCATCACCTGTCGAATCGAGACAGACATCTTCACTTCGCCTTGTTGACTGACTTCCGGGACGCGCCGGAAGCGGTCCTGCCCGGTGACGAGCCGTTGTTGCAGCGCGTCCGGACCGGCGTCGAGCAGTTGAGCCGGAAATACCGTTCCGACCGGGCAGACATCTTTTTCCTGCTGCACCGCCCGCGCCGCTGGAACGCCACCGAAGGCGTCTGGATGGGGTACGAACGCAAACGCGGCAAACTCGAGGAGCTCAACGCCCTCCTCCGCGGCGGCGCCCGCGAATCGTTCTCCGGGATCGTGGGCGAGACCGCCATCCTCCCGGACGTCAAATTTGTCATCACCCTCGACACGGACACCCAGATGCCGCGGGAGGCCGCCCGGCAACTGATCGGCGCGATGGCCCATCCGTTGAACCGGCCGCGCTTCGATGGCGGCAGCGGAATCGTCGTCGAGGGTTACAGCATCCTGCAGCCGCGGGTGGGCGTGAGCCTGCCGGGCGCCCGGCGATCCTGGTTTGTCCGGCTCTTCGCCGGCGAAGCGGGGATCGATCCCTACACGCGGGCGGTTTCCGACGTCTATCAGGACGTCTTCCAGGAAGGCTCGTTCATCGGCAAGGGAATCTACGACGTGGATGCCTTTGCGCGGGCCCTGGCCGGACGCTTCCCGGAAAACGCCGTCCTCAGCCACGATCTGCTGGAATCCTGCCACGCCCGCTCCGCCCTCGTGAGCGACGTGGAGTTCTACGAAAACCACCCGTCCCGCTACAACGTGGACATGGACCGCCGCCGCCGCTGGATCCGAGGGGACTGGCAGATCGCCCCCTGGCTCCTGCCGTGGGTGCCAAGGGCGGATGCCCGCCGCATCGTCAACCCGCTGACGGCGCTGTCCCGGTGGAAGATTCTCGACAACCTGAGGCGGAGTCTCGTTCCGATCGCCCTGCTGCTCCTGATGCTGGGGGCCTGGTGGCGGGGCCCTGAACTGGCCAATCCCGGGGTGCCGCTGATTCTGGCGCTCATCCTTTTCCCCGCCCTGGCGTCGACGCTGCTCAAGGCGATCGGTCGGCCGGCGGAGGTGCCGCGGATGATGCACCTGCGCGGCGCGGTCGGGGCGGGCGGGCGCCAACTGGGACAGGCCGCCCTCACCCTTGTCTTCCTGCCCTACGACGCCTTCGTCAACATCGATACGATTGGGAGGTCGTTGTGGCGCCTGCTGATTACCCACCGCCGACTCCTCCAATGGCAGACGTCGGGCGACTCCGAACAGGCGTCGTGCGCCAACTTCACCGGATTCTTTGCCACAATGTGGATCTCCCCGGCGGTCGCACTGACGACCGGGCTTTGCCTGACGGCGAGGCAGCCGGGTCCATGGTTGGCGTCCCTGCCAATCCTTGGAATCTGGCTCATCGCCCCCGGGATCGCCTGGTGGATCAGCCGGCCCAGCGAATCCGCCCCACCGGAGATTACGGCGGAGCAATCGATCTTTCTGCGCCGGGTCGCCCGCAAAACATGGCACTACTTCGAGGTTCTGGTCACGGCGCAGCAGAACTGGCTGCCGGCGGACAATTTCCAGGAGGTGCCTGCCCCGACCGTCGCGGAGCGAACCTCGCCGACGAACCTGGGTCTGGCGCTTCTGGCCAACCTAGCCGCTCGGGATCTGGGCTACCTTCCGCTCAGCGGCTTGATTCGGCGTACCCAGGACACCCTCGCCACGATGCAACGGCTGGAGCGGTATCGAGGACATTTCTACAACTGGTACGATATCCGCACGCTGCAGCCCCTGCGGCCGCTCTATGTCTCGAGCGTGGACAGCGGGAATCTGGCGGGCCACCTGCTGACGCTGGCCGCCGGATTGCGGGAGCAGGCCGATGCCAGCACTTTCGCCCCACGCATCTTTGCCGGCCTGCGCGACACGGCGGGGGTTCTCGGGGAGCTTATCCCGGGCCATCCAGCGCTGCTCGAGTTCACCGAAGCCCTGGAGGTGGTCCCCGCCAACCTTCGCGCGGCCCATGCCTTCTTGGAACGGGTCGCCCGCCTGGCGGCCCAGGTCGCCGCTGCGCCGGCGACGACGGAAGACGCCGCCATCGGGTGGGCCCGGGCGCTGCAGGCG
>JBJKRV010000005.1:0-3608 GCA_046704465.1 Opitutaceae bacterium
CTTATGACGATCTATTTGCGGGACACTACACTAGTCGGCCTGCTTCCAGGCGTCGGCCGAGCCTGGCGGCGGCTCCCAGCCGGGCTCAAGCCAGTGCTCGTCCGCCTCGGTCGGCGGCAACGGCGTCGCGGGCTTCGGCGGCGGCAGGGAGAAGCGCACCCGCAGGCCCCAGCCCCTGCCCGGCCGGTCGCCTCCCCGCCGGATCAGATGTCGAAAGTCCCATTTCATCCTAGTCCATTTTGACCCGCGCCTTGTAGAAGGCTTCCACGCGGGCGAAGATTTCCTTCGGGTCGGTCATGGCCACCGCCTCGGCGGCCAGCTCCCGCGCCTCGCTCATCTTCATGGAGCGCACCACGTATTTCACCGCCGGCAGCGAGGGGGGCGTCATGCTCAACTCGTCCACGCCGAGCCCGAGCAGCAGGGGCGCATAGACCGGATCGCCGCCCATCTCGCCGCAGACCGCGACCGGCCGCTGGTGCGCATGCGCCGCCTCCACCACGGCCTTGATCGTCCGCAACACCGCCGGGTGCGTCGGCTCGTAGAGATGCGCGATGTGGTCGTTCACCCGGTCGATCGCCAGCAGGTACTGGATCAGGTCGTTGGTCCCGATGCTGAAGAACTGGCAGTGCCGCGCCAGGATGTCGATGATGGCGGCCGCGCTCGGAATCTCGATCATGCTGCCCACCTCCATCGCCTCGTCGAAGGCCTCGCCCCGCTGCCGCAATTCGCCGCGGGCCTCCTCCAGCAGCGCGTTGGCGCGCACCAGTTCCTCCTCGCCGCTGATCATCGGATACATCAGGCGCACCTTGCCGAAGGCGCTGGCCCGCAGGATGGCCCGCAGCTGGTCCTTGAACATCGCCGGATGCTCGAGGCAGAGGCGGATGGCGCGGAAGCCGAGAAACGGGTTCGCCTCGTGGTGGATCAGACCCGGCACCCATTCCAGCGGCTTGTCCCCGCCCAGATCGAGCGTGCGGATGACGACCGGATGGGGCGCGAACGCCTCGGCCACCTGCCTGTAGGTGGCAAACTGTTCCTCCTCGCCCGGCAGGTGCGCCGCGTTCAGATAGAGATACTCGGTGCGGAACAGGCCCACCCCCTCCGCCAGGAATTCCCGCGCCGGCGTGGTCTCGTCGGCCTTCTCGATGTTCACCTGCAGCGCGACGTGCGTGCCGTCGAGCGTCTCGGACGGCTGCCGGCTGGCGCTGATCCAGCGCGATTCGATCGTCTTTTTGTCGCGCTGGATCCGGCCGTAGCGGAACAGCGTCTGCTCGGTCGGGTTGATGATCACCAGGCCGTCGTAGCCGTCCACGATCACCCGGTCGCCGTTGCTCACGCGCTTGGTGAGGTCGCGCACCCCGACCACCGCCGGGATCTTCATCGAGCGCGCCACGATCACCGCATGGCTCGTCTTGCTGCCCGAGTCGGTCACGATCCCGATCGCCGCGCTCCGGTTGATGCCGGCGGCGTCGGACGGCGTGATGTCGTTGGCGACGACGATGCGTTTCTCCGCCAGGTCGTTCAGGTGCCGGGCCGCCGCGCCCACGAGGTTCTGCAGGACGCGTTGCGCCACGTCGCGCAGGTCGCCGGCGCGCTCGCGCAGGTACTCGTCGTTGATCTCGTCAAAGGCCTTGATGTACCGCTGCGAGACCCGGTTGAAGCAGGTCTCGATGTTCAGGTTGGTCGACTCGAACTCCCGCACCGTCTCGCCGATCAACGCCTCGTCCTCGAGCACCATGAGGTGCGCGTCGAAGATGCGCGCCTCGTCCGGACCGAGGTTCTTCTCCACCTCGCTTTTGATCTTCGTGATCTGCTGGCGGGTGATGACGAGCGCATGCTCGAGGCGCCCAACCTCGTCCACCCGCTTGTCGGGGTCGACCTGGTAGGCCGGCACCTCGACGTCGGTCTGCAGGTAAAGAAAGATCTCGCCATACGCGATGCCGTCTGCAGCGGAGATGCCCTGCACAACGAACTCGGGTTTCTGGCGGGGATCCATCGTGAACGTTCGGAATGGTGCGCCCCCAAGAAGGTGGAAGCGGGTGGCTGGCGGCTCTTTATCCGGGCGCCTCCGACGGGGGTCAACAGGAATCCGGCCTTTCGGCCGTGCGACCTGGAATCGGCCGTCCGGCGCGGGCCGAATCGCCGCGCGCCGACGGTCAGACGTGAGCCGGCGCCACCGCCGTGACCTGGACGAAGCACTCCGGTCCCCACGCCTCCCGGATGAAAGCGGTGATGGCTTCGACCGGCGCATTGTCGGTCAGCAGCGCGAAGCAGGCACTCCCGCTTCCGCTCATGCCGGCCGCCAATCCGAAGCGCCTGCGCAATTGGTCCAGGAGTGTCGGCAACGCCAGATATTTGCGGAAGACGACCGGCTCGAGATTGTTGAACAGAAGTTCCTCCGGGCCCGCCGTTCCCGCCACCCAATCCGCCAGGCGCTGTTCGGCATCGGCCGCGGGCAGGTAGGATGCCGGCGCGCCCGCCGCCACCCGTCCGTACGCCCACGCCGTGCTCACCGCCAGATCCGCCGGCTTGAACAGCAGCACCCGGCGACCGATGAGGCGCCGCGCCGCCGGCGGCGGCAGCGGTTCGACCCGCTCGCCGCGTCCCCGCATGATCACCGGGCCGCCGGGCAGGAACAGCGGGCAATCGGACCCGATTCGCACCGCCATTTCCGCGAGGGGGCCGCGCACCAGGCCGGCCCCGCTCAGCTCGTTGAGCGCGCGCAGCGCGGCCACGCCGTTGCTGCTGCCCCCGCCCAAACCGGAACCGACTGGTATCCGTTTTGTCAGGCTGAAGCTCACCGGCTCCGTCCAGCCGGTGTCGGCCTGAAAGATCCGCGCCGCTTTCAGGACGAGGTTGCTCTCGTCGACCGGCAGGCGGAGATCGTCGCACACCAGCGGCGGCGGGCGGTTGCCGGCCGAATCCGGTTTCACCACCTCCGCCCTCAGCTCGTCCCCGAACTCCAGCGGGACCGCGACCGAAAGCAGATCGTGATAGCCGTCCTCGCGGCGGCCGGTGACGGCCAGGAAGAGGTTGATCTTGGCCGGCGAATGGATGGTCGCTGATGGCGTTGCCTTCACCCACCCGAAGCAATGCACGGCCGGCCGGCCGGGATAAACACAAATCCAATTCCTACTTTCTCCTTCAACTTCCTCTCCTGCGCCGTCATTCGTGAGGAACCATGGCCTGCGAACTGATTCTCGCCCTCGACGCCCCGGCCCCGGGTGACGTCGCTCCGCTCCTGCGCCGCCTCGCCGGCACCGTCCGGTGGGTCAAGATCGGCCTCGAAATGTACACCGCGTGCGGCCCCGACGCCGTGCGGGAAGTGGCCGATCTGGGCTTCGAGGTCTTCCTCGACATCAAATTGCATGACATCCCCAACACGGTGGCGCACGCGGTCGAATCGGCCGGGCGGCTCCCGGTGAAGATGTTGACCATCCACACCTCCGGCGGGCGCGCGATGATGCGCCGGGCGGCGGAGGCGCGTGCCCAATCCGCGCCGCACATCCGCCACCTGGGCGTCACGATACTGACCTCGTTGGGCGCCGGGGACCTCCGCGCCGCACGCCAGGCCGACGCGCGCCACCGCCGCGATCACCGGGAGGCCCCGG
>JBJKRV010000006.1:0-8211 GCA_046704465.1 Opitutaceae bacterium
ATCTGCAGCGGCGCGGTTTCAGCTTCGTCGGCAGCACCATCTGCTACGCCATGATGCAGGCCACCGGCATGGTGAACGACCATTTCGTGACCTGCCCGCGGCACGCGGTCTGCTCCCGGATGAAGTGACCGCGGCGCCGCCTGCCAGGCGGTTGCCGGAGAGGTTCCAGTCCGAATCGGGCCCCCTGGGGCGGCGCGCGGCGGCAAAAAAGCATCCGAGGCGGCCGGTGCGCGCGATTTCCGCCGGGATTCTTGCATCGCGCCAGCCGCAGTCTACGATCGATCGCCAAAGCGACCATGCACATCGGTCTTTCACCCGAACAACAGCACCGCACTGGCCTGGGGGGCCCCGTCTCGCCGGAGGCCGAACGCCAGCTGCACCTTTACATCAACCTGAAGCTCCGGGAGCTCGATTGCCCAACGTTTCCGTTTCCCGCCGGTGACGACCTGGGAGGCATCCTCGGCGACCTGCTGGCCCTCAACCGGGAAAAGGACCGCCTGCTGGCGGACCGTCTTTGTCCGGTCGACCAGCGCATCCAGATCTATCTTTACGACACGCTCGACGGCGTCGTGCACGTGCCGCATCTGCCCGCCCGCACGCTCGTGCTCGACCGTTACGGCCTGGCCCGCGCCCTGTCGCTTCCGCCGGATCGCGACGTGTATGTCTCGGATCTGGTGAGCTCCTATCGCGTCCGCCAGGGCGTGCTGCACAATCCGCGGCACGACCGGCGCACCACGCAGGGCGTGTTTCACGTGGCCGAGGGCGGCCTGCCCGTGCCCGACGACAAGAAAGCCGTGCCCAAGGTGGCGTTCGGACGGCTCCTGCAGCATGCATTGCATCCGCCGCCCGAGCTGCAGCGCCTGCCCTTCACGGCCGCGCAGCCGGCACCCGCGAGCTGCTTCGTGTCGCTGCTGCTGCGGCCGGTGGTGTGCCCCGAGGTGGCGGACTTCATCGCGGAAAAGTCGCTGGAAGTGCGCTTCTTCGCGCCCGGCGGCCTGGTGAGCAATCTCGACTTTGTCGAAAGCGTCTTCGGCAACGCCGGCGACCCGCGCCTGCCGGAAAACGACGCCGCCCTCGACCCGATGCACTGGACCGGGCACACCGGCTGCGTCATCCTGGCCCCCCACCTCACCGCCCTGACCAAGCAGGAGCTCGGCCTGCCGCGCTGGGACGACGCCACCGAGCGCCAGCGGCGCGACGGGATGTGCTGGCGCGAGCCGGACGAGCGCTACAACGACGGGCGCGCGTTCAAGGTGACCTCGCGCGACGCCGCCGGCGTGGTCGTGACGATCCTGGCCGACAATTACTTCGGTTACTGCAAGAAGGAGGTCAAATCGCACATCAGCTATTCCGCCAACCTGTTCGGCCTCAGCGAGGAGGAGCATGCCGGTGGCGCGCTGTTGTTCACGCGCTACGACCTGTCGGCCGAATTTGGCGCGGCGCGCGTGATCGCGAAATATCCCCGGACGCTGGCCGAAGGGCTCGCCCTGCTCGGCGACCGCGCCGTCGCGCAACCGGAAGGCCATGCCGTCGACCGCCGCTTCCCCGACATCCTCTACGTGCCGGCGGACTCGCATTTCGACCTGCCCGGCCAGCTCGTGCGCTGGGACCATGAGGGGCGGGCGGTGACGCTGCGGCTGCGGCACGGGTTCACCTACGTGCTGCCCTCCGGCTTCAAGGTGCATCTGGAGAAGCCGCGCGGCAGCCGCACCTGGCGGCTGGTCGGCACCCACGCCGAGTGCACGTTGTGCCACAAGCCCTGCACCGTCTCCGGCGGCGGCAAATCCGAGATCTCCAAGAGCATCTCCGACGCCATTATCCAGGGGCCGGTGTTCGTGGCCGACTTCCAGGAGGACTTCGACGCGGTGTCCACGCTGCTGGCGCGCGACTACTCGGACCGGTTTCGCGATGCCGGCCGGCGCGGCGCCGACCGGCGGCCCATCCTCAGCCCGGATCGCTCGCTCGGATCCGTCATCAAGCTTCTCACCCCGGCCGACGACTACAGCGAAGAATACAACGCCTGGCTCGAGACGGTGCCGCAACACATCAAGGAGCTGGTGCTGGTGGTGAAACGCTTCCACAAGCCCGAGTGGGGCGAAAACTGGCGGGAGCACTTCAGCGTCGACGTGATCAACGGACAGCCGGCGAACGAGCTGCGCCTGCACACCCAGCGCCTCGAGTCGAGCTACCTGCGGGTGGGCTTCGCGCCCGACGGCTCGTGGCGCACCTTCGGCCTGCGCAAGGACTTTCATCCGGCGCTCAAGATCCAGATGGAGGACGACATCACCGCGTCGATCGTCGTCCCCCGCGGACCGCTTTCCGGGCTGGGCGTGTCGGCCGTGAACCCGTCCCTCAAGTTCGTCCACAATTGCGAATACCGGCTCTTTCAGCGGCCCGACGACGCCATCCACCGCGGCTACGACCATCAGACGGAGACGGACTTCGTCCGGCCGGGAACGTTCTTTTCGAACTACGAGCCGCTGACCTCGGCGCAGGCGCGGGAGCTGGTCGAGGACGCCGTCGGTTTCGACGAATTCACCGCACCGATGCAGGCGCTCATCACCGCGACGGCGGCCGCCGACCGGTCCGAGTTCTTCATCTGCTCGGCCTTTCCCCGGCTGGTGGACGGCAAGCCGTCGAAAAACCCGCGCTACCTGCAGACGCGGCCGGACCTGATGAACCCGCGCGAGACCCATCTCGCCGAAATGGGCCTGCGCCTGATGCGCCGCGTGCCGGTCGGCCGGCCGGTGCTCACGCCGGTGAACGCGGTGCTGTCGGGGCGGCGCAACAATCCGGCCGACCCGGCGGCGGGCATCCGTCCGCTCGCAGTCTACAATCCGCTGCACTACATGGAGCTGCCCGAGCTCTTCATGGAGTACATCTGCAGCATGACCGGGAAGTCGCCGTCCACGACCGGCGCCGGCTCGGAGGGCGCGCTGACGAAGGGACCGTTCAACTCCCTGCCGCCGATCTACGATCTCAACGCCACGTTCGTCTCGTACGTCGCCACCGGCTACCAGGGGTTTCTCTCCTCCGCCGGCTGCGTCGGGCCGAAGACGCGGGTGGATCACGACATCAGCCTGCTCGTGCCGGAGGTGTGGTGCCGGATGGGCGTGGAGGAGCGCGACCCGGCCTACCTCATCGCCAGCGGCTACCTCGAGCGCTGCCGCGATTTCGAGCACGAGGGGCGGCCGATCCTGGCCAGCCGCCTGGGATACCGCATCACCCATGCGTTCGTGACGCATTTCTGCGGGCGCGTCTTCAATCATCCGCATGTGATCTTCACGGAGGAGATGCTCCAGCCCGAGTTGCAGGATCTGGCGACGTTCATCGACGGAATGGACAACATCGTCGTGACGCAGCAGCGGGTGGCGCAGCACTATTTCAACGACGGCAGCATCGCGCAGGCCTGCCCGCCGCTGCGCGCGCTGCTCCACATCATGCGCGACGGCCAGTTCGAGGGCCGCGATCTGTCGCATCCGGAAATCCGCGCCCTGTTCGATCGCGAACGCGTGCTGGCAGCCGGCTGGTATCAGGACCGCCTGAAGGCGCGGCAGACAATCGCCGTCCGGCAGTGGCACCGCCATATCGCCTATCTGCAGAAATTCCTGGCCAAGCCCAACTATGCCAAGGAGGCGGAACGCCTGGGCATCCCGGCGCGCCTCGAGGAGGCCCGGCGCGAGTACGCCCGTGTCCGGGACGCCGGCTACCTCGAGGAACTGCGGGGAACGCTCGGCGGGGAACCGGCAGTGGTGGCCGCCGGGCGGTAGGGCCGCCCACCACCTGCCGCAGTCCGCCGGGCGAAGCCGGTCTTGGCAAGACCCCGGCGGTCAGGCGCTTGCGGAATTCAATGAAACATAATCGTTGCTTTTGACCGGGCCGCGCCCGGCAACCGATTCTGATTACCTCCCGGCGAATCCGGCGGTTCCGTTGACTACCGTTTCTTTGGGCGCACCTTGTGGCACCCCAAAAGAACATGGTTGGCCCTAACTTAAGCGATTCCCAGAGCGGGAGTTCAGCGCCGGCCTCGCCGGCCCGTCAAATTCAGGATGCCGTGATCCGCCTCGCGGGCGACTCCCAGGATGGCATCCAGACCGTGGGCGGTTTCCTCGCGCGTCTCGCCGGCCGCTCCGATCAGGACGTCATGACGTACATGACGATTCCCTCCACGATTTCGGGGGGGCCGTCGATCTTCCAGGTCCGCATGGGCAGCGGCGAGATTCTTTCGGCCGGCGATCAGGCGGACATGCTTGTCGCCTTCTACCAGCACAGCTACCAAAACCACATCAACGCCCTGCGTCCCGGCGGCGTGCTCGTCTTCGACACCGATCACGTCACCCCGGACCCGGAGGACAAGCGGTTCACCTCGATCGGGGTGCCGATCACGAGCCGGACGATCGAGGCCGTGGGCGGCGCGGCCAAGGACAAGGGCAAGAACATCTTCGTCCTCGGCCTGCTCGCCTCGATCTTCCAACTCGACGTCCCCAAGCTCACCGCGCTGATCAAGGAACGCTTCGGCGGGCGCTCCGAGGACATCGTGCGCAACGCGATGCTGGCGTTCGACGCGGGCTACGCCTATCCGGCCGACAATCTCAGGGACTGTTTCTTCCGCTTCGACCGGGTGCAACGCACCGGCGGGCATCCGCAGGTGACGATGGACGGCAACCAGGCGCTGGCCTTCGGTCTGATCGCCGCGGGGGTGCGCTACGGCGCGGCCTATCCGATCACACCGTGGTCCACGATCATGGAAATGCTCCGGACCGAGCTGCCCAAGTACGGCGGGATTTTTGTCCAGGCCGAGGACGAGCTGGCGGCCGTGTCCTACGCGCTCGGGGCCGCGTATGCCGGCCACCTTGCGGTGACCGGCAGTTCAGGCCCCGGTCTCTCGCTGAAGATGGAGGCACTGAGCTGGGCCTCGATGGCGGAGCTGCCGCTGATCGTGGTCAACGTGCAGCGCGGCGGACCGAGCACCGGGCTGCCCACCAGCGTGGAGCAAAGCGACCTGCTCCAGGGCATCTACGGCAGCCACGGCGACTCGCCGCGGATCGTGCTCGCGCCCAGGAACGTCGAGGACTGCTTCTACATCGCCCTTGAGGCCGGCCGTCTGGCGCGCCGCTACAGCACGCCGGTGCTGATCCTGACCGACCAGTCGCTCGCCACCCGCATCGAGGCCTTCGACCAGCCGGATCTCGCGCACCTGATGACCGAGGTGAAACCCGACCTGGCCGAGCGGCCGGCCGATTTCAAGCCCTACCCGATCGAAGGTCTCACCCGCCACGCCCCGCCCGGTACGCGCATGGCCTCGGGCAAGTATCCCAACGTCACGGGCCTCGAACACGACGAGGACGGGCACCCGTCCGGCAACCCGGCCATGCACGCGCGCATGACGGCCCGGCGCCGGGAGAAACTGAAGCGCCTGGCCTCCGAACTGACGGCGCCCGAGGTTTTCGGCGACCACGACGGCGAGGTGCTCCTCGTCGGCTGGGGCTCCACGTGGGGACCGATCCGCGAGGCCGTCATCCGCCTGCGCGCCGGCGGCGTCAAGGCCGCCCAGATCCACCTGCGCCACCTGCATCCGCTGCCGTCGGGTCTCGAGGCGATCTTTGCCCGTTTCCGCCAGATCCTGGTCGTCGAAATGAACGACGAGGGCCTGTACGGCTTCGGCCAGCTCGCCACGCTCCTCCGCGCCCGCTACGTCAATCCCGCGATCCGCAGCGTCACCAAGACCGACGGGCTGACGTACAAGGTGCGGGAGATCATCGACGGCACGGCGCGCCACCTGGCCCGCGAGCTCGCATTTGAAACCCGCGCGCCCTTTTCGCGCGGAGCCCCGCCCGCCTCACCGTCATCATGAGTACCGCCACCTCCCTCCCGCCCGCCCCGGGAACCCGCGCCCCGCTGACCCGCAAGGCCCTCGCCGCCGACCACCCGACGTGGTGCCCGGGCTGCGGCGATTTCGCCGTGCTGGCCTCGTTTCAGCGCACGCTGGAGAAGCTGCAGCTCCCGCAGGAGAACATCGTGATCTTCGCGGGCATCGGCTGCTCCTCGCGCTTCCCCTATTTCGTGAACGCCCACGGCGGGCATTATCTCCACGGGCGCGCGCTGCCCATCGCCGCCGGCGTCAGCCTCAGCCGGCCGGACCTGCACGTGGTCGTGTTCGGCGGCGACGGCGACGGTTTTTCGATCGGCGGCAACCACCTGGTTCACACCGCCCGCAAGAACATCCGGCTCACCTATGTGATCATGGACAACTTCGTCTACGGCCTGACGAAGAAGCAGACGTCCCCCACCTCGCCCGTGGGCTTCAAGTCCAAGACCGATCCGACCGGCGCGATCGACCGCCCGGTCAACCCGATGCGGTCGCTGATCAACAGCGGGGCCACCTTCGTCGCCCGCAGCCACGCCAGCCAGGTGGCGCACATGACCGAGATGATGGAGCGGGCGGCGCGGCACGACGGTTTTGCGGTGGTGGAGATCCTGTCCGAGTGCGTGGAGTTTTATTCCGGCGCCTTCGACGCCGCCAACCCGCGCAAGAACGGCGCGTTCAAGACGATCGAGCTCAAGCGCGGCGACGGAACCCCCGAGGATGCCGGCCGCCACGATCCGACCGACGAGGTGGAGGCATACCGCCTCGCCACGCTGCCGTGGCCGGGCGTATTCGGCATTTTCTATGAGACGCAGCTGCCGACGAAGAATCGCCTCGAGGCCGACCTGATCGGCCGCTCGCGCGAGAAGGCCGGCGGCAAATCGGATCTCGATCTGCTGCAGGCCTCGTTCGCCCGCCTGCGCTGACCGGTCAGCCGGTTAAACCCACCGCAAGCCGTACGAGTTCGGCGGCCAGGCGCCGCACCGAGGCCAGGGTGTGTTCGTTTTTGAGCGCACCGTCCGGCCCGAAGGCCTCGTGGGCGCGAGCCAGCGAACACTGCGCCGGGACGACGTGGCAGCCCAGATGCAGCAATAACTGGGGCGCGACCTGGGCGGAGCGCACCCCGCCGTACATGCCCGGCGACGCGGACACGACCGCCGCCACCTTGCCGGCGAGCGGATTCGGGTCGGCGCGGGTGCACCAGTCGATGGTGTTCTTGAGCAGCGGGGTGATGAGCGAATTGTACTCCGGCGAGGCGATCAGCAGGCCGGCGTGCTCCGCGATCAGCCGGACGATCCGGTCGGCGTTCGGCGGCATGCCGTCGCGGTCCTCCAGATCGCCATGGTACAACGGCAGGGGAAACTCATTCAGGTCGAGCAGCGTGACGTCGGCGCCCGCCGCGCGCGTCTCCTGCACGGCGACGGCCAGAAGCTTCCGGTTGAGGGATTCCCGGCGGGCGCTGCCGGCGAAGGCGAGGATGCGGGGCGGCTGGCTCATGGGTAGCCGTTACCCAACTTCGGCGCCACGGCAACCCGCCGGTGGATTTTCGTGCGGCCGCCATCGAGCCAACCGGCGCGAACCAGCACCCGAACAAACCGGCCTTCCGGACCTCCGGGCCGCATCGCGGCCGCCAAAAACGGTCAAGGCGGCCGGCTCATTCAAGCCCGGCCGCCCCTGCCGTTTTCCAATTGACGCTTGCGTGCCGCCTGCCGCCGCTCAGCGGGACGCGATCTGGTTGCGGATCCGGCTCACATCCTCCTTCGTCACGGCGCCGCCGTGATTGCCCCAGCTGTTCAGGACATACGTCAGCGCGTCGGCGATCTGGGTGTCATTCAGGCCGAGCTGCGGCATGACATTGTTGTAGTGCTTGCCGTTGACCGTGATCGGACCCTGATGGCCGTGAAGCACAATGCCGATGGCCCGGTCATGGTCGGCCAGGAGAAAGTCGGACTTCGCCAGCGGCGGATAAACCCCGGCCATCCCCTGGCCGTTGATCTGGTGGCAGGCAAAGCAGATTTGCGTAAAGACCCGATGCCCCGCCTGGTATTCCGCCTTCGAGACCGCCGGTGCGGCGGAGACGGGCAGCAGGCCGATTCCGGCCAGGCAGGCTGAGGTGATGAGGAACTTGATTGTCTTGTTCATGGTGCGCAGGGGTACCCTACACCGAGCGGACCTTTTGGGCTCTGCATCTGCTGACAAAGGCTGCGCATTTCTTGCTATCACCTATGCGCATCCGTTGCGGTCAGCGGTCGGCGGACTCTCGCAAGTCACTGCGCTTCTTGCGGCTACGCTTCCAAATGAACCGCCGCCCCGCGCTGGGATTCGCGCCGCCACTCCGGCACCGG
>JBJKRV010000007.1:0-4674 GCA_046704465.1 Opitutaceae bacterium
CGCCAAGGTGAACATGAAGCTGCTCCGCGAGGGATTGCTCTCCAAGAACGGCGAGGAGCAGCAGGAGCTGCTCAAGGCCGCGGACGAGTTCTCCAAGGCCCCCCTCTTCATCGACGATTCGGGCCACCTCACGATCATGGAACTGCGGGCGAAGGCCCGCCGCCTGTACAGCCGCCAGCGCCTGGGCCTGATCGTGGTCGACTATCTGCAGCTGATCAGCCCGAGCGACCCCCAGATTCCCCGCGAGCAGCAGGTGGCCGAGGTTTCACGCGGGCTCAAGGCCATGGCAAAGGAACTCGACTTGCCGGTCCTTGTCCTGAGTCAACTTAACCGCTCTTCGGAGAAGGAAAATCGCGCGCCCCGCTTGTCGGATCTGCGCGAGTCCGGATCCATCGAGCAGGATGCCGACGTGGTGCTCATGCTTGACCCCCCGAAAGACGCCGAGGAACGGTTTCAGACCGCCGCCTACGACTTAATTGTTGCCAAGCAGCGAAACGGACCGGTAGGACAACTGCAGCTAACTTTCCTGAAGGATATCACCCGTTTTGAAAACTACGCCCAATAGCTTGGGGGATGGCTTTTTGCGTCTCTTTTTCATCGCCCTGGCGCTGGCGTTGTCGATCACGTCAAGTCCCGCCCAGACGGATACGACCGACCAGGCGGCGGGTCCGCCGAAGCGGGTGGGGAATGTGGCGATCAAGTTCATCGGCATCGCCAACGTGAGCGAGCAGATCGTGCGGGCGAACATCGGGGTGAAGCCGGGTTCCACCTACGACGAGGGCGCGATCGACCGGGACATCCGCTCGCTCTACCGCACCGGCCTGTTCGAATTCATCGAGGTCAAGCGGGAGGACATGCCGAACAACACCGTCAACCTGGTTTACGAAATCACGCCGAAGTACCGGGTGCTGGCCGTGCGGTTCGAGGGCAACCACAAGATCAAGACCAGCAAGCTGGAGAAGGAGATCACCATCCGGCCCAACATGGCGCTGGACGAGCGGGTGGTGAAGGACGACACCCAGAAACTGCACGACTACTACCAGAAGGCCGGTTACAACCAGGTGCAGGTCAGTTATGACATCGAGCGCGACCGCAGCACGGGGTTCGGCACCGTCATCTTCAAGATTCACGAGGGCAACAAGGTCCGGATCCAGGACATCCGCTTCGTCGGCAATGCGCACGTGAAGTCGCGGACGCTGCGCCACGAGATGCAGACGCGGCGCTGGTGGATGTTCTCGTGGCTGACCGGCTCCGGGAAGTTCAAGGACGACCAGTTCGAGGACGACGTCGACAAGCTCCTCGATTACTACCGCGAGCACGGCTTCCTCGACGTCGAGATTCCGCTCGACGAAATCCAGTACCAGTACCCGCGGCCGAGCCGGATGATCATCACGATCCACATCGACGAAGGCCGGCAGTACCGCATCGGCGACATCTCGTTCGTCGGCTGCAAGCTCTATGACCCGTCGATGCTGCGGCTGGTGCTGCGCCAGCAAAGCGGCATGATCTACCGGCCGGCCAAGCTGGAAAAGGACGTCGAGGCGCTGGAGGACTTCTACGGTCGGTCGGGCTACCTCGACACGCAGGTCACGCTCGAGCGCAAGCCCAACATCCGGACGGGCAACATCGACATCGTGTACCACGTCGACGAGGGACAGAAGTTCTACGTCGAGTCGATCAAGATCGAGGGGAACACGAAGACGAAGAACATCGTGATCCTGCGCGAACTGCTGCTCAGCCCGGGCGACGTGTTCGACACGGTGAGGTTGAAGGCCAGCAAGCTGCGGGTGGAGAACACGCGCTTCTTTGACCGGGTCGATCTCACGCCGGAGACGACGAACATCCCGGGGCGCCGCGACCTCAAGGTCACGGTCTCGGAGGCCCGCACCGGCAACCTCAGTTTCGGCGCCGGCTACAGCTCGCTCGAACGGGCCACCTTTTTCGCGGAGATCAGCCAGTCGAACTTCGATCTGTTCAACCGGCGCTCCTTCTTCCAGGGGGCCGGCGAGAAATTCCGGCTCCGGTTCCAGATCGGCGCGTTGTCCAACGAGGTGGTCCTGAACTTCGAGAAGCCGTGGGTGTTCGAGCGGGAGATCACGATGGGCTTCCAGATCTACCGGGAGAGCTCGAGCTACCAGAGCGCCTATTACACCCTGATCCGCCAGGGCGCCCAGGTCTACGCGCGGAAACACCTCTTCGGATTCGTCAACGGTCAGGCGACGTTGACCGACGAGCAGATCGAGATCAACAACGTCGATCCTTCCTCGTCGCCCATCATCCAGGCGCTGGCGGGGAAGACCCGCACCGTGAAGCTGGGCTTCCAGTTGTTGCGGGATGTGCGCGACAAGATCGTGAATACCACCCGGGGCAACCGCATGGAGCTGGACACGGCGGTGGCGGGCGGACCGCTGGGCGGGACGAACAACTACTACAGCGTCGAGTTTCGCGGTTCGCAGTTCTTCCCCGTGTTCCGGACCCAGACCCAGGTCCTGGCGCTGATCGGCCGGGCCGGCGTGATCGAAAACTTCGGCAAGAGTTCGGAGGTGCCCTTTTATGACCGCTTCTTCCTTGGCGGTCCCGACGACCTGCGCGGCTTCGAATATGAGATGGTGGGACCCAAGGACAGCCTGGGCGAGCCGTTGGGTGGCAAGACCTACGGCATGTTCACGGCCGAGTATTCCTTCGATATCGTAAGTCCCGTGCGGTTCGCTATTTTCTACGATGCCGGCTTCGTCAACGCCGGCGCCTACGACTTCAACCCGTCCTCCTACAACGACGACTTCGGCTTTGGACTGCGCCTCTTCGTGGCCGGGGCGCCGCTGAGCCTCGATTTCGGCATCCCCCTCACGACCGACAAGCAGAACAACCAGGGCAACCAATTTAACTTTACCTTTGGGACCCGTTTCTGACAAACAACCCCGATTCGCAGACAATAACCATGAACAGAACGTTTAGAATCGCCCTTTCAACCGTCGCCTTCGGCGCGCTGGCATTGGGCCTCCTGGCTCAGGAGCCCGCGCTCAAGATCGTCACGGTGAACATGAGCAAGCTCCTCGACGAACATCCCAAGACCAAGGAGCAACTGGCCAAGTTGCGCGAGGATGAACAGAAGGCGCAGACCGAGATGCAGAAGATGGTCAAGGAAGGCAACCAGCTCGTTGAGCAGTACAAAGAGGCGCTGGACCAGTCCAAGAACACCCTGCTGACGGCCGATGCCCGCTCCAAAGCCGAGGCGGATTCGCAGAAGATGCTGGCTGAGATTCAGCGTCGGCAGAACGACCTCCAGAACTTCCGGGTCCAGACGCAGCAGTCGCTCCAGCAGCGGCTGAACAATTTCCGCAGCGTGCTCCTGGATCAGATCAGCAAGATCGTCACCGAGATTGCCAAGAAGCGGGGCGCCACCCTGGTGGTGGATACGTCCGGCCCGTCCTTGCTGGGCATCCCGTCCGTCGTCTATGCGGACCCGGCTTACGATATCACCGACGAGGTGATGGCCGAGATCAACAAGGAGAACCCCCCGGCGGCGACTGCGGCCCCGGCCAGCACGACCTCGGCGGCTCCTGCCGCCGCCACCAGCGGGCCGGCTCCGGCGGCGACAGACCATACGAGCGTCAGCGTGCCGGGTCTCCCCGACAAGGGGAATTGATCAAAGCGTGGCGCCGCGACAAGCGACGCCTTTGGTTTCGCGCCGGCCCGAAGGAATCGGACGGCGCGGAAACTTTGCCGAGAAACCTCTTCTTTGCGCCGCCCGTCGCGGGCGGCGCAATGTTTTTCGGCCACGACGGGCTTGGGCACGGCGTGGCTGCGGCGGAGCGATTCATTGTGCTCGCCGTCGTCCGGGTTGAAAACCGGCCCTCCCGGATCCGTGGCCATTGGTGGCGGCTGGATCCCCGCTGCGCTTGGGCGCCTTGAGGACGGGCCGCGCCATCGGTGGTCGGAGCGCGAGCGCCGGCTGGAGATCAACCCGAACGCCGGAGATTGGCGGATGTGTGGAAGCGATGGCTCAGCCCGTCCGATGGCCGGCTTTGATTGGGCAAGCGCCCGACCGTCCGCGGCCGGAAGGCCGGGTTCATCGGGCGAGAAGCGGCGTGGCCGGGTTTTTTCTTTGGATTGGTCCGGGAATTTGATTGAGTGCGGCGTGGCGCCTCCGGACGGCAGTCGCCCCCGACTCCGACGAAAGGGCGCCGCGCCGGATTCAACTTCCATGGAGCTTGCGTACACTCCCGATGAGATTGCCGCCATCGTGCAACCGCGGGCGGCCCGTGGTTCGACCCGCGCCACGATCCGCGGTATCGCGGCTTTGGGCTCTGCCCGGCCCGGCGATCTTTCCTTCCTGGGCAATCGCAAATACAAGGCCGAGGTGGCCCACACCGGTGCCTCGCTGGTGCTCGTGCCGCCGGATTATGCCGGCGAACCGGGGAACGATCAGCAATTCCTGGTGGTCGATGAGCCCTCGGCCGCCCTGGCGCGGGTGTGCGCCCGGATCGAACAGGCGCTGCAGAGTCCACCGGTGCCCGGAGTGCATCCGACGGCGGTCGTGGCCTCGGATGCGCGGATCGCCACCACGGCGGCCATCGGGCCATTTTGTGTGGTGGAATCGGGCGCGGCGGTCGGAGAGCGGGCCCAGCTGCAAGCCCTGGTTCATCTCGGCTGCGGCGCCGCCGTGGGCGAGGA
>JBJKRV010000008.1:0-3815 GCA_046704465.1 Opitutaceae bacterium
GGCGAGCACGGTCTCGTGGCTGGCGAGCATCCGGCCGAAATTCTGGAACTCGGCCACGAGTTCCTTGAAATCCAGCTTCGCGGGATCCAGGTGCTCGAAGTCGATCATGGCGGATCGAGCTTGGTCATCTTGAGGTTGGCGCCATCGGCCACCGTCCGGTCAAAAACCGCATCGAGCAACTCCACCTCGTAGAGATTGGAGCCGCTGAGGTCGGTTTGGGTGAGGTTGGCCTTCTCCAGGGACCCCTGAAACAGATTCAGCCGCAGCATCCGGGCCTGGCTCAGGTCGGCCTTGTTGAGGCGGGCGAACTTCAGGTTGGCCGCGGAGCAGTCGGCCTGGGCAAGGCGGGCCGAGGTGAACAGCGCATCCTCCAGCTGGGCGTGGCGCAGATCGGCGCCGGTGAGGTTCGCGGCTTTCCAGACCGACCCGTTGGCCTGGATTTGCGCGAACTTCGCCCCCGCAAAATCGCCCGCGCCGCAGACCGCCTTGGTCATGACCGAGCGATTGAAATTGGCCCTCTGGCCGGTGGCCGTGTCGAGGCTCGCCTCGGCGAGATCGGCGTCCGCCAGGTCGGCGTCGGACAGGGTCGCCTTGGAGAAGTCCGCCTCGCGGGCGGCGAGCTTTTGGGCGGAGACGCCGGTCAGGTTGGCTTTGACGAACAGCGTTCCCTTGGCCGAACTCCCGGTCAGCCGGGCGCCGCTGAGGTCGGCGGCCTCGAACACCGCTTCGTCGAGCCTGGCTTCGCTCAGGTCCGCCTTGGCGAACTTGGCGCCGGCCAGGTCCGCGGATTTCAGGATCGCCTGCCGGGCGGTTGCCCCGGAAAAATCGGCGTCCGCGGCGTTTGCCATGGTCAGGTCCGCTCCGGTGAAATCGGCCCCGGTGAGGATGGCGTGCGAGAAGTTTGCCCGCTGGAGGATTGTCTTGCGGAATTTCGCACCGGTCAGGTTCGCGCCGCTGAAGTCAGCCTCGGTGAGATTCCGCCCGCTGAAGTCCAGGTGGCTCAGGTCCGCGCCTTCCAGGCTGTCTCCGGCGCCGAGCGGCGCCTGGACGGTGTCGGGCGTGGGCGGTCCGGGAGGCGTCGCCGCTGGCGGCGGCGGCTTTGGGCTCGTCGCGCCGCCGAGATTCGGACTCAGCTTCTTGGCCTGCTCGATCAACGGCCCCAGGTTCTCCGGATCCAGTCCGACCCGCGGCAGGATCGCGGCCATCGTGACCCAGAATTCTTCGAATTCCTTGGCGGTGGATCCGGGATCCTCAATTCCCATTTCGCGCAGGAAGCGGAGCTGTTCGGTTTGGGCCTTTGGACTGAGTGGGGGCGGGTGGTCGGGGTCAATCCCCAGCTTGGAGAGGGCCGCGTTCAGCTCGGCTCGGGTCTCCCCGGAACCGGCCTCAGCCTGGCCTTCCCCGGTAACTTGTTGAATCATCTGGCGCTGTTTGGCCGCAAGCTGCTGTTTCAGCTCCGGCGGCAGGTTCGTTATGTCCACGCCCAACTGGGCGCACAGCAGGTTCGTCTGGAGGTCGATCTTTTGAGCCAATGCGGCATCGGCTGCGGCCTTGGCTTGTTGCGCGGCGGCGAGCTCCTCGGGCGACGGGGTGGCGGGGCGCGGCGGTACGGTTTCCACCTCGGGCGGCGGCGCCTCCGGTTCGGCCGCCTGCGCTTCGGCCGCCTCGTGGTCGCGGAAAATCTGGCGGCAGGTTCCGACCGGCGCAGGCGCGCGATCGAGCGGCTCGGACAGGAGGCACATCTGCTGCACTTCGTCGAAGTCCTCCGACGCAACCGGCGCCCAGCCGCGCCAGACCAGGACGAGCTTCTCGGCCTCCAGGTCGACCCAGAGCGTGTCGAGATTGAGCGTCACCTCGGCGAATTTGGCGGCCTCGGTGCCGGATGGCGGCTGGGTCTCGAGGAAGGCCCGCATCCGGAGTCCGGGCAGGCGGCACTCATAGCGCGCGTGTTTCGCGTGGAGATTTTCGAACCGCAGCGGCTCGTCGCCGCGGAGATACCCCTCGAGCTGCTGGTCGGCCGGGGCGGCGTTGAAATGGGACCAGTCGAGGTCCTCCGGAAACCACGGCCAGCGCGTCTTGCGGTAGGCGCCCTTGTAGGTGCCGAGCTTCTCGCGCCGGGGCGACCAGTCCGGACCGAGCGGACCGAAGCCGGCGGGGGCCGGGCGCTCGCCGCGGCTCACGATGGGATGCGCAGGATCCTCGATGTTCGGCAGCAGGCAGACCGGGTTCCCCTGATCGTCGGGGACCTCGCCGAGCCCCTGGCCGACGGGATTGGCCGTGGAGCCCTTGCCGCCGAAGCTGTGCTCGTACCTCAGTTCCTTCCGGGTGAACGGCACCGGGTCGGTGGCCCGCGAAGAGAGAAAATGTCTTTCCCAGCGTCGGTCGCCGAAAACGGCGAGCGTTTTCGACCTGGCACCCACCTGGAATGTCACCGGACAGAGGGTCGTCAGGGTGCCGCCCGGCGCGTACGCGGCGCCGACCAGCAGCAGGTCGGCGTGGGGCTTGAACCACGCGAAGTCGGACTCGTAGCGCGGACTCTTCGCTTGTTCGTCATCGCCCGGCCAGTCTTCCGGGCCCGTCGGCGCCGGTTGCTCCTCCGCCGGCACGGCCGGGGCGCCCGGCTTGAGATCGAACGTGCCCTTCACGATCAGCGTCAACGAGTGTCCGGGGTAGTTCATTCGACCCGGCAGGGGCGCAAGCACGAAGGGCGTGAGATTGACCGTTTTCAGACGGGAGAGGCGGCTAGGATTACGTTGGCAAGGGCGAAGGCGCGGCAGGGGGCGACATTCGTCGGCGCGCGCACGCAATCCTCGGTGCCGCGGCTTGACGCCCGCCGCTGCGGCTACGGTCGGGCGTTCTTATATTGCGGCTTCGCTGGCGTCGTTAATGGGGGAATGGGTTGAATAGACCCCGGCGGTATGTCGACGTCCTGCCCGTTTATCTTGAGGGCCCCGGCAATCTTCACGTTCGGTGCGATGAGCTTCAGGTCACCTTTTGACTTCAGATTGAGGCCCGCTTCGCTGACCACATTGAGGTCGCCTTTGGAATGGATGGTGATCTTGCCCGTATCGTCGATCGACAACTCCGCCTTTACGGCATCACTTCCGTTGAAGGTGTGGATCAGGATTTTCTTGGCGTCGATCCACACCGTTTCCCGGGCGCCCACGACCACGTTGCCTTTCTTGGCCTCAAGGGAGACGGTCGAATAAATCTCCCCAGGCTGGTGTTTGAGAGGTTTGAATTCCGCCTTGTTGTTGTCGTAAAGCGCCTTCGCGAGCAAGATGGACGCCAGTAGGTTCAGAGCGGCGAGAGCGCCGGTGGTAATCTGGTACTCTTTGGGCGCCCAGACTCCCTGGCTGTTGTCGTTCTTCTGTTGCCCCATGAAGGAAGTGGTGACGACGGCGGCGGTGCTCAACAAGGCGGTCACGATCGCGGCGGCCACGAGGACTTTCTGGTGACTGGCCAGGAACGATGCGGCGTGCTGGGACGCAAGCGATTTCTTTTCTCCCGCCACGAGGTCGAGATAGTCCTCGGTCAGATTGACCACCGTGTTTCGGTCAGGGACCTTGGACCTTTTGGGCACCTCGATGCCTCCGGCCAGGCAGAGGTTTTCTCCGGCGCCGATGACATAGTCGTGGTCGGAAATGGTGTTGGTGCTGTCGGCACAGTAGTCCTTTTTTACCCCCTTGAAATACGTGTAGCTGGCCCCCACCGTCGACTGGAGCGTAATACCGATGTTGCACGCCATGCTCGCCGCAATCGCCAGCTGGTACTGAAATCACAGGAAGGCATTCACGCTCGCCCCGGCCTGCAGG
>JBJKRV010000009.1:0-28212 GCA_046704465.1 Opitutaceae bacterium
GAGCCTCCCGGCTGGAGGGCGTCGATCGTCGCCAGTTTTTCAAGCTCATGGCCGCCTCGTTCGCGCTGGGCGGCATCGGTCTCGCGGGTTGCCGCCGCCCGGAGGCCTACATCCTGCCCTACGGAAAGTCGATCGAGGAGGTGAAGGACGGCATGCCGCTCTTCTACGCCACCTCCATGCCGCTGCGTCGCGCGGCCGTGCCGCTCGTGGCGAAGACCTACCAGGGCCGCCCGGTGAAGCTGGAGGGCAACCCGTCCTACCTGCCCAACGGCGGGGCCAGCGGGTTGATTTCCCAGGCGTCGCTGCTGGATCTGTACGATCCGGACCGCTCGATGAATCACCTGAAGGACGGCAGGCCCCTGGCGACCGCCGACCTGAACGATCTGCTTGCGGCGCTGAGCCAGAAATACGCCGCCAGCGCGGGCGCGGGACTCGCGGTGCTGGCGGCCAGCTCCAGTTCGCCGACGCGGGCCGGACTGGTGTCGCGGCTGCGGAAGAAACTGCCGCGGGCTATGTGGGCCGAGTTCGAGCCCGTCAACGACGAGCCGCCGGTGGAGGCCGCCCGTCTGGCCCTGGGGCGCGACGTCCGGCCCGTGTACCGCTTCGCCTCCGCCCGGCGCGTGCTGAGCCTTGACAGCGATTTTCTCCATCTGGAGCCCGCCTCGATCACCTACGCCCGCGATTTCGCGCGTGCCCGGCATGTGACCACCCCCGAGAACGCGCCCCGGATGAACCGCCTCTATGCGGCGGAGAGCATCCTCACGCTGACCGGGGCGATGGCGGATCATCGTCTGCGCCTGCCGAGCAGCCACATGGTCCGGCTCGCCGCGGCGCTGGCCGGCCGGATCCTCGGGACCGACGCCTATGCCGCGCTCGCAACCGGGCTCGACGTGAAACCGGCCTGGATCGAGCAATGCGCCGACGACCTGCTCGCGCACAAGGGCGAGTGTCTGGTGGTGGCCGGGGTGCAGCAGCCCGCCGCGGTGCATGCGCTGGCGTATGTGATGAACTCCGCCCTGGGCAACTTCGGCCATACGATCGACTTCGTCGCCGTCGAGCCGACCGCCGCCGCATCGCTGCACGATCTCGCCGCCGCCATCAAGACCCGGTCCGTCCAGACGTTGGTCATCATCGGGGGCAACCCGGCCTACAACGCCCCCGCCGATCTCGACTGGCCCGCCTTGCAGAAATCGGTGCCCGAGGTGATCCGGCACGGCTACTACGTCGATGAGACGTCGGCCCTGGCCGGCATTCACATTTCGGCGACGCATTATCTGGAATCGTGGGGCGACGCGCGCACGGCGGACGGCACGATCGTGCCGATCCAGCCGATGCTCCTGCCCCTGTTCGACGGCATGGACGAGCTGACGCTGCTGGCGCGGCTGGCCGCCGAGGACACCACCGACCCCTATACGCAGGTGTACCGCACCATCACGGCGCTGGCGGGCGGCGAGGCGGAGAAGGCCTTCCGGAAGTTTCTGTGGCAGGGCATGCTGGCCGGCACGGCGTTCCTGCCGGTCGACGGCCTGGCGCCGGTGCCCGGCGTCGCGGAGGCCATCGTCTCGGCCGCGCCGAAGGTGCCGGGGGTGTCGGCGCAGAACCTGGAGGTGCGCTTTGTCGCCGATCACAAGGTGGACGACGGACGATTTGCCAACAACGGCTGGCTGCAGGAGTGCCCGGATCCGATCTCGCGCCTGACCTGGGACAACGCCATCTACGTCTCGCCGCGCCTGGGCAAGGAGCTGGGCATCATGCCCCATTCAGCCGGCGATCTCCAGGTGGCCCGGATTGAAACCAGCGACTGGGTCAAGGGACACGATCACTCGCACGTCGCGGTGGTCCGGTTGGGCGGACGCACCATCCGGGGACCGATCCAGATCCAGCCGGGAATGTCGGACTACACGATCATGCTGCCGCTGGGATACGGCCGCACCCACTCGGGGCGCTCCGGCGACGGCGCCGGCTTCAGCGCGTACGCGATCCGCACCGGCGATGCGATGGACGTGGCGGTCGGCGCCTCGATCGAGGTGCTGCGGGGCGAATGGTACAAGCTGGCCGACACCCAGGCCCACTGGTCGATGGAAGGCCGCGCCCTCATCCGCGAGGCCAACGTGGGCGAATTCATCCGTGATCCCAGGTTCGCCCACAAGATCGGCCTGGAGGAGGACAGTCCTCCCTACAACGCCGCGAGCGAGAAGCTGCCGATGGCCGTCAAGGTCACCGAGATCCCGCGCGGCAATTCGCTCTACAAGACGCCCGAGTTCACCGCCCCGCAGCAGTGGGGCATGTCGATCGACCTCAACATCTGCATCGGGTGCAATGCCTGCGTCGTGGCCTGCCAGGCCGAGAACAACGTGCCGATCGTCGGCAAGGAGCAGGTGTATCTGGGGCGCGAGATGCATTGGATCCGCATCGATCGCTATTATTCGGACGGCCGCATCGCCCCGAGCCTGTTCGGCGGGCCGGAGAATCGCCACATCCCGGAGAATCCGCAGGTGTCCCTGCAGCCGGTGCCCTGCCAGCAATGCGAGCTGGCCCCGTGCGAGATGGTCTGCCCGGTCAACGCCACCGTCCACGACGACCAGGGCTTGAACGTGATGGTCTACAACCGCTGCGTCGGGACGCGCTACTGCGCCAACAATTGTCCCTACAAGGTGCGCCGGTTCAACTATTTCGACTGGAACAAGCACGCCACCGACGCCCTGTACATGGGACCGTTCGGCCACCAGAAGCAGATGCCGGAACTGGTGCAGATGGTGAAGAATCCCCAGGTGACGGTGCGGATGCGCGGCGTGATGGAAAAGTGCACGTACTGCCAGCAGCGGATCGAGAACGGCAAGATCAACCAGAAGGTGAAGGCGGCCCAGGCCGGCGACCCGGGCGACATCATCGTGCCCGACGGCGTCATCAAGACCGCCTGCGAACAGGTCTGCCCGGTCGGGGCCATCGTCTTCGGCGATCTGCTCCAGCCGGACAGCGTGGTGTCGAAGGCCAAGGCGCAGCCGCGGACCTATTCGCTGCTGGACGACCTCAACACCCGGCCCCGGACGAGCTATCTGGGCAAGCTGCGCAATCCGAATCCGCACATGCCCGACTACCACGATCTCCCGTTGAGCCGGATGGAGGAGAACCTGAAGACCTACGACACCCGCGAGACGCCGCCGTGGGCTCCGGCGGGCGCGGGCCACGAGAAATCGATTTAACATGACCACGGTGCACGACAGTGAGGGAGGGACCCGCTGATGTCCCAGGCCGAGCAAGCCACCCTGCCGGTTCCGGCGATTCTGGAGGAGGTGAAGCCCGCCGAGCTGCCGCGCCAGCCGCTCGTGCTGAACAACCGCAGCTTCTCGTGGATCACCGAGAAGATCTGCGGCATCGTCGAGGGTCCGACTCCCCGCTGGTGGTGGATCTGCTTCGGCGTCGCGCTGTTCGCCGCCTCGTTCACGATCGCGGGACTCATCTACCTGGTCGGCACGGGTGTCGGCGTGTGGGGGCACCGCAGTCCGATCAACTGGGGCTGGCCGATCGTCAATTTCGTGTTCTGGATCGGTATCGGCCACGCCGGCACGCTGATCTCGGCCATCCTGTGCCTGTTGCGGCAGAAATGGCGCACCTCGATCAACCGGTCGGCGGAGGCGATGACGATATTCGCGGTCGTGTGCGCGGGCATCTTTCCGCTCTTCCACATCGGCCGCGTGTGGTTCGCCTGGTACCTCATCCCGCTGCCCAACTACAACGGCATCTGGCAGAACTTCCGCTCGCCGCTGGAGTGGGACGTGTTCGCGGTCTCCACCTACGGCACGGTGTCGGTGCTGTTTTGGTACGTCGGCATGATTCCCGACCTCGGGTTGCTGCGCGACCGCTTCACCGCGGCGGGCAAGCGGATCCGCGCGTTCTTCTACGGCCTGTTCGCCATGGGCTGGCGCGGCTCCAACCGGCACTGGAGCAACTACGAGATGGCCTATCTGATCCTCGCGGGCATCGCGACGCCGCTCGTGCTCTCCGTGCACACGATCGTGTCCTTCGACTTCGCGGTCTCCCTGATCCCCGGCTGGCACACCACGATCTTCCCGCCTTATTTCGTGGCCGGCGCGATCTATTCGGGCTTCGGCATGGTGCTCACCCTGGTCCTCCCGCTGCGCGCGGTGTTCAAGCTCGAGGATCTGGTCACGCAGTACCACATCGACAACATGTGCAAGATCGCTTTGGCGACGGGCTCGATGGTCGGGTACTCCTACATCATGGAGTTCTTCATCGCCTACTACAGCACGAACCCCAACGAGCACTTCACCTTCATCAACCGCGCTTTCGGCCCCTACGACTGGGCCTATTACACGATGGTGTTCTGCAACGCCATCATCCCGCAGTTCTTCTGGTTCAAGTCGGTCCGGCGCAACACGGCCTTCGTCTGGATCCTGTCGCTCTTCGTCAACCTCGGCATGTGGATGGAGCGGTTCGTCATCATCTGCACCTCGCTGACGCGCGACTTCCTGCCCACCAGCTGGGGCTACATCACCCCGACGGTGGTGGAAATCTTCACCTTCTTCGGCACCTTCGGTCTCTTTTCCGTCCTCTTCCTGCTCTTCATCCGCTTCCTGCCGATGATGCCGATGGCCGAGATCAAGGCGATCACCCCGCAGGCGGATGTCCATCCGCAGCCCGGGAACGCCCTGCCTTCCGCTCCCCATGCCTGAGAAAACCTACGGCCTGATCGCGATGTACGACACCCCCGCGGACGTGTACCACGCGGCGGAGGCGGTGCGCGACGCCGGCTACAAGTTCTGGGACGTCATCACGCCGTTTCCCATCCATGGGATGGATCGCGCCATGGGCATGCGCCGGTCCAAGGTGCCGCGCGTCTCGCTCCTCGGCGGCATCCTGGGTTTCTCCACGGGCATGACCCTCATCTGGTGGTCCGGCGACTACCACTTTCCGATCATCGTGGGCGGCAAGCCGCTGTTCAGCCCGTTGTTCGCCTTCCCGATCTCCTACGAGCTGACCATCCTGTTCACCGCGTTCGCCACCATCACCGGCATGTTCCTGTTCAATCACCTGCCGATGCACTACCACGCGGTGATGAAGCAGACCAACTACAAGCGCGCCACGGACGACCGCTTCTTCGTGGTGATCGAGGCGCGCGATCCGCTCTACCGGCCCGACGCCACGCGCGCGCTGCTGGAGAAGATGGGCGGCCACGAGATCGAAGAACTGGACGAGTGACCCATGCGCTACGTCTATCTCGTCACGCTGTTCTTCGCGCTGCTGGTGGTCTCCATCCTCGGCTTCCGGGGCCGGCGTTCGACCCGGCCGCCGCTCGAGGTCTTTCCCGACATGGACCGGCAGGCAAAATACAAGCCGGAGATGGAGTCGCATTTCTTCGCCAACGGCATGGTGGACCGTCCGCTGCCGCCGGGAACGGTGCCGCGCGGCCGGACCGCGGCGGCCAGTCCCGCCTACCTGCGCGCCGACGATTTTCTCTATCGCGGCCTGGCCCCGGACGGGAAGTTTGCGCGCGGCTTCCCCCCGGAGCTGAAGATCGACCAGCGCTTCATGGAGCGGGGACGCGGCCGCTACACGATCTACTGCGCCCCCTGCCACGGCGCGCTGGGTGACGGCCAGGGCATCACCCACGGCTACGGCATGTTGACCACCGCCTCCTACCAGCAGCCGCGGATCATGGAGATGCCCGAGGGCGAGATCTTCAACACGATCACCCATGGCAAGAACCTGATGAAGTCGTATGCGGACAAACTGAGCCCGAAGGATCGCTGGGCGGTCATCGCCTACATTCGCGCCCTGGAGCTGGCCCGCCACGGCACCGTGGCCGACGTGCCCGCGGACCACCGGGCGGACCTTGGCCTATGAGCACGACCGCCGCCTCTGCCCCCGTTTCGACCGCCGCCGCGGGCTCGCCCTCAAAGAAGGCCGGGATTGCGCTGGGCATCGGGTTGGCCGGCACCGCGCTGACGTTGGTCGGGCTGTTCGTGTCCAACACGCGCAGCGTGGCGTTCTCCTGGCTGATGGCCGTCGGGTTCTGGACGCTGGTCCTGACCGGTATGCTGATGCTGGTGATGCTGCAGTACGCCTTCGACGCCGCCTGGGCCGTCATCATCCGCCGCCAGTTCGAGCATTGGCTGTCGGCGATGAAGTGGCTGCTGCTCCTGTTCCTGCCGCTGGTGATCCTGTCCGGCTACATCAAGCCCGGGGTCATCTGGCAGTGGATGAACCCGCATCTGATCGTGCCGGGCACGGACCATACCGTCGCCCACGACCCGTATTATTTCCTGAAGATCAGCTACCTCAACACCGCCTTCTTCACCATCCGCGCCCTGTTTTTCTACGGGCTGTGGATCTGGCTGGCCTACGTGATGCGCCGGAATTCGTTCCGGCAGGACGGCGACGGTGATCCGAAGTGGACCCACTCCAGCCGCTTTTGGTCGGGCGTCGGCCTGCCCTTCGCCGCCCTCGCGATCACGTTCGGCTTCATCGACTGGTTCAAGACCCTGGAGTTTCACTGGTTCTCCACGATCTACGGCGTCTACTGCTTCGCCACCGGCATGCGCGGCGCCCTTTCGATCGGCGTGCTGATCATGATCTGGCTTTACCGGCGGGGCGAGTACCGGGGGTTGCTCAACAACAACCATCTCCATTCGGCCGGCCAGCTCATGCTGACCTTCACCATCTTCTGGGCCTACATCGCGTTCGCCCAGTATTTCCTGATCTGGAACGCGAACGAGCCGGAGGAGACGTTCTATTTCAACCTGCGGGAATACGGGAATTGGTACTGGGTCGGCATGTCGCTCCTGTTCCTGTATTTCTTCTTTCCCTTCTGCTACCTGCTGTCGTACCGCCACAAGATCGACCAGCGCAAAGCGCGCTTCATCGCCTGGTGGATCCTGGTGATGATGTTCGTGGACGTCATCTTCAACACCCTGCCGGCGATCCAGAACGCCGCCGGCCATCCGCTGCCGCTCTTCTCGCCGCTGATGTTCTGGCATTTCACGGCCCTGGCGGGCGTGACCGGGATCTGCATGTGGGCCTACCTGCGCAGCTTCGGCACCACCAAGCTCATCCCGATCCGGGATCCCCGCATCGTCGAGTGCCTCACCCACCATGAATCCTCCGCCTGAGTCCCGCGCCAAAGCCGCCGGCTCCGGAGCCGGATATTGGGTGACCTTTCTGGCCATCCTCGGAAGTTTTGTCCTCTTCCTGGTCATCCTGTACCTCGCCTACCTTCCCCAGCGGCGGAAGGAACCGGAGGTGAATCTGGCGAAGATTCCCGCGGGCCAGCGGTGGATGTACACCCCCCAGGGCCGGATGGAACACCTGAAGGCCATGGAGGCGCACGACCGGGAGGCGCAGACCACCTATGCGTGGATCGACCGCAGCAAGGGCATTGTGCAACTGCCCATCGATCGCGCCATGCAGCTGACGCTCGAACGGATCGACGCCGGCCGGAAACCCTGAGTCCCCATGACCGGATTTTTCATCGCGCTCGCCACCACCATCGCCCTCGCCGCCACCCTGGCGACCCTGGGGCTGATGGGACGGGTGCAGCGCGACCGCGGTGGAGCCGCGACTTCAATTTTCGACGACGCGGAGCCGCTCGGTCGGATGACCGACGGCTTTCCGGGCGCCCGGGCGGAACGGGAGGCCGCCGTGCGGCCCTGACGCCGCGCTGCCGGTCCGACTTCCGGTTCGATTCCCATGGATCCATCCACCAGCCCAGCCGACACCGCCCCGGTGCCCGCCTCCGGTCAGGACGAGCGGATCGAATGGAGTGCGATCGACGCCTCCACCCGCTGGCCCGTGATCATCTGCCTGCTGGCCGCGCTGGCCTGGCTGCTGGTGGGAACGGTCCTGGCGCTGATCGCGTCGTTCAAGCTGCATACCCCCGGCTTCCTCGGCGATTATCAATGGCTGACCTACGGCCGGGTGAACGAGGTGAAGCGGAACGCCCTGATCTATGGCTGGGGCACCAACGCGGCGTTCGCGGTTACGTTCTGGCTGATGGCGCGCCTGTCCCGCGCCCGGCTGCGGCACGGAGGGGTGCTCATCGTTGCGACCTACTTCTGGAATTTCGGATTGCTGCTCGGATTGGTCGGAATCCTGGGCGGTGATTCGACGGCGGTGCCATGGCTGGAACTCCCGTCCTACATCACGCCGTTGCTCTTCATCGCCTACGTGATGGTGGCGGTGTGGGCGGTGATGATGTTCCGGTGCCGCCGGTCCCGGCACGTCTACGTCTCGCAATGGTACCTGTTGGCGGCGCTCTTCTGCTTCCCCTGGATCTATTCGATCGCCCAGGTGATGGTGATCTACGACCCGGCCCGCGGCACCGTCCAGTCGGTGGTCGACTGGTGGTACGTCAACAATCTGATCATGCTTTGGTTCATTCCCGTGGGGCTGGCCGCCGCCTATTATTTCATTCCCAAGGTCCTGGGAAAACCGATCCACAGCTATTATCTCGCGGCTCTGGGCTTCTGGTCGCTGCAGATATTTGGCGCGTGGGCCAGCCCGCATCACCTCATCGGCGGTCCGGTCCCGGCTTGGCTGATTTCCGCGGGCGTGGCCGCCAGCATGATGCTGCTGATTCCGGTGGTGGTGACGGCGATCAACCTGCACCTGACGATGGTCGGAAGCTTCCGGGCGCTGCGCTTCAGCCCCACACTCCGGTTTGTCGTCTTCGGCGGCGTCAATTTCACCATCGCCAGCCTGATCGGCGTCGGCATGTCCCTGCGCTCGGTGAGTGAGGTCACGCACTTCACGCACTTCACCCAGGCGCACGCGCTGGAGGGCATGTACGGCTTCTTCGCCATGGTGATGTTCGGCTCGATCTACTACCTGCTGCCCCGCCTGGTGCTGAAGGAGTGGCCGTCAGCCACGCTGATCCGCGTCCATTTCTGGGCCGCCGCCATCGGCTCGACGCTCTACTGGCTGGCGCTCTCGTTCGGCGGCTGGATCCAGGGGATGCAGATGAACACGCCCGACATTCCGTTTCTCGAGGTGGTGCACAACACGCTTCCGTGGTTGTTCGCGGGCACGGTGGGTTGGATCATCCTCGCGATCGGCCACGTGGCCTTCGCCGTGAACCTGGTGTGGCTGCTGTGCGCGGAGCGCCCGGCCGGCGTCACCGCGCCGACGCTGTTTCGTGCGCCGCCACCCATGGAGGTCGCCCCCGTCAAATGAACCGCGGTCCGCTTATCTTCCTGGGTATCTTCGCCGCGCTCGCGTTTTCGTGGGTGGGCATCGTCCTCACGAGCCAGGTGCAGTTCGGCGGGCTCACCCCGTACTTTGATCCGGACACCGCGCAACTGCTCCCGCACAAACCCTCGGGGATGGCTGCGCGGGGCAGCCGGGTGTACGAGGACCTCGGCTGCATCGAATGCCACACCCAGCAGGTGCGCCGACCCGGCTACGGCGGCGACGAGGGGCGTCACTGGGGCGCGCGCCAGAGCGTGGCCCGCGATTATATCTTCCAGCCGCGCGTGCTGCTCGGCTCGTTGCGCACGGGGCCGGACCTGGCCAACGAGGCGGTCCGGCACGATTCGGCAAAATGGCAGTACCTGCATCTGTTCGACCCGCAGCTGACCTCGCCGACGTCGATCATGCCGCCGAATCCATTTCTGTTTGTCTACCGCCGGGCGAAGAACGGCCGCTTCTCACCGCTGGCGCTCAAGCTGCCGGCGGACTATGCGCGCCGGCACGGCCTCGACAAACCCGGCTACGAACTGGTGCCGACGCCGCGGGCCGTGGCCTTGGTCGACTACCTCCTCAGCCTGAAGGACACGTTTGAGTTCCCGGAGGCCAAGCCCTACTCGCCGCCCAAGAAGGAGGGTTCGACATGAGCGACGATCCCCGCCCGGACGTCCGTCTGGACCAGGCCGGCGCCTCGGACGAACAGATCCTGCAGGTGCATGCGATCCTGCGTCGCGAAAAGCCCGAGCCGACGGAGGGCTACGCGCCGCTGCCGCTCTTTCTCCTGGGGCTGATGAGCGCCTGCATCCTTTTCTCCGCCATTTACCTCGGACGCTATTCGGCCGGCTTCAACGCGATGGTCTACAACGAGCACACCCTGCCGGGCATGCAGGTGGCCGCGCCGGTCGTCATCAACCCGAAGGTGGCGGGCCGACGCATCTTCATGGCCAATTGCGCCGCGTGCCACCAGCCGACCGGCAAGGGCCTGCCCGGCGTGTATCCGCCGCTGGCCGGCTCCGACTGGGCGCAGGGCCCCGAGGATCGCGTGATCCGCATTCCGCTCAAGGGACTCTCCGGGCCGATCACGGTCTCCGGCGAACATTTCAACAACGCCATGCCGGCGTTCGGACCGGTGCTGCGGGATGACCAGATCGCCGACGTGCTGACGTATGTCCGCTCGGCCTGGGGCAACAATGCCCCGGCGATTTCGGCGGACAAGGTGAAGGCGATCCGGGCCGAGGTGGCCGGTCGCACCGAGCCGTGGAACCCCGAGGAGCTGTTGAAGATCAAGTGAGGCTGCGTGACCGGCGTTCGCGGACGTTCGCCAGCATCTCAAGGACCGCAATTGGTGCCCAACTGTGGTCAACCTTCGTCACCGTTGGGCCGAAACGGATCGGACGCGAACCCGCCCCAGAGACGACAAAACATCCGTTTTCGCGCCGTCCAAGCGTCACCCCCTTGGTAGCCCGGCGGCAGTAGCGGCCGAGGCAGCAACGGGTCCTTTCTTACCGCGGCCTTCCAGGCCTCGCGCTCGCGCCGCGCCCACCGGCGGAAGGCCAGGCTGGGAGGGAGGCGGCGGGATTGCGGGCTGACCCCCTCGTTGACGATGGCCAGATGCCGGTCGTAGAGACCGTTGATGTGCGGAAAATCCCAGGCACCGGCGACGATCGCGGCGTCGGATTCCCCTCCACACGGTCGGCCCTCGAACAGGGTCAGCGATTCGACGTCCGCCGGAAGCTTGCGCAGCAGTTCGCGCACGACGCCGAGCGAGTCTGGCGTGACCCAGACACTCTGCTGAAGGTAGCCAAAACCGTGTTGCAGGAGGAAGCGGCGCAGCCTGGTGCGCGAGCCCGCGGCCTGAACTGGCAGGTCAAACAATATCAGGCGCCAACGGCCGTCCCAAGGTCGGGCCCAGCGCCGGGCCGGATCGCGGCCACCGAGGGCGAGACGCCGTCCATCGTTGGTCAACCGCCAGACTCGGCTCGTGGGCGTGGTTGGCTGGCCCTCAAGAATCTTCTGCCGTTCCAAGCGGGCCAACCGGCGGCCGAGCCCTTCCCGATAAGCCCACGACTCGAAGGTCTCGTCGAAATTGCACCAGCGGGGCCGCGAGAGGGACTGGGCGGTCCAGAGAAGCGTAAGAAGAAGTTCTTCGGTCGCAGTTTTCATATAGATGAAAACACTTGTCGTTAGGATTCTCCGCGCGGGAATTCAAGGGCGAATATCGCTGCTGGAATTCGGCGCGCCGTGGGCCGTTCCGAAGCAGGGTCAGCGCCGGCCGGAATCGGGCTGCCGATTCATGCTCAACCTTCGCCAACGATGGGCGGGGCGACGAAAGGGGAAAGGGAGGGCGAGGCCACCACCAAGCATGGTACCAAGCCGAGGCGGCGCCGACGCGACTTCCTACTCTCCCAGGCGGTGGTCCGGCACCAGGTAATTGGTCACGTAATCGCGCACCGCCTCGGCCAGCGGCGTGACCGGTCTCGTGTAGCCCGTCGCCCGGAGTTTGGAGATGTCGGCCTGCGTGAAGTACTGGTATCGCTCGCGCAACTGGGGTGGCATGTCGATGAACTCGATGGCCGGCGGCCGGCCGAGGGCGGCGAAGATCGCCGTCACCAGTTCGAGCCAGGTGCGGGCCTCGCCCGAGCCGAGATTATAGAGTCCGCCGGCCGCCACGGCTTGCTCGGCGAAATGCAGGGTCATCTCCACGGCGTCCTTTACGTAGAGGAAATCGCGGCGCTGCTCGCCGTCGCGGTAGTCCGGCCGGTGACTCTTGAACAGGCGCACCCGGCCGTCGGCGAGGATCTGCTGGTAGGCCTTGTGCACGAGCGATCGCATGTCGCCCTTGTGGTCCTCGTCGGGCCCGAAGACGTTGAAATATTTCAGACCGACGACGCGCGACAGCAGGCCCTCGCGCTGCGCATAGAGATCGAACTGGTGCTTGGACCGCCCGTAGAGATTGAGCGGTTTCAGGCGGGCGAGATTCTCGTCCTTGTCATCCATGCCCGCCGAGCCGTCGCCATAGGTCGCGGCCGAGGAGGCGTAGATGAAGCGGGCGTTCTGGGCCAGGGCCCACGCCGCCAGTTCCCGGGTATAGGCGAGATTGTTGTCGTCCAGGTAGGCGCCGTTGCTTTCGGTGGTCGACGAGCACGCGCCGAGGTGAAAGACGGTGCCGAACCGGCCGAAGGCCTGCGGGCCGGCCGACATTCGGTCCCGGAAGACGTCGGCCTCGACGTAATCGGCGAATTTGAGGGCGCGGAGATTGCGCTGTTTGTCCTCGCGGCCGGCGGCAAGCGGCACCTGTCCGTGCCAGGTCTTTCCGGCCTCCAGGAAATCGGCGACCACGATGTCAGTGCAGCCGCGCCGGTTGAGCGCCCACACCAGGGCGCTGCCGATGAAGCCGGCGCCGCCGGTGACCAGGATTCGTCCGCGATCCAGCGAGCTCATCGTACCCGGCGGTGCCCTTCAGGATTCCCGTGACAGCTCCTCGGAGCGGGCCCGGGCGGCCAGGATCGTCTCCCGGATCGTATCACGGAAGCCGCGGGCCTCCAGGCGCTGCAGACCGGCGTAGGTGGTGCCGTGCGGGGAGGTGACCTGATCCCGGAGCGCCTCGGGTTCGATCCCTGTCTCGGCCAGAAGGCGCGCGGCACCGAGGACGGTCTCCCGGGCCAGGGCGGCGGCCACCTCCCGGGAAAGCCCGGCGGCGACGCCGCCGTCGCGCAGGGCGGCGACGAACTCAAAGAGAAAGGCGGGGCCGCTGCCGCTCAGGGCCGTGACCGCGTCGAGATCCGGTTCGGGCAGTTCGACAGTCTTGCCCAGGGCTCCGAGAACGGTGTCGACCAGGCGGCGATCGCCGGGGCTCAGCGTCTGTTGCGCGCACCAGCCCGTGATTCCGGCTCCGATCTGGCCCGGCGTGTTGGGCATGGCGCGCACCAGATTCCGCGCCTTGGGAAAGCTGCGGGCCAGGCGATCGAGCCGCGTGCCGGCGAGGATGGAAATCACCAGGCGGCCGTCCGTCAGGTCCGCCAGCCGGGAGTCGAGGCTGGCCAGTTGTTGGGGTTTGCAGGCGGCGATCACCGTGTCGGCGGTCTCGATCAGGGCTGCGGCGTCGACGGCCGCCGTGATACCCGTGCGCCGGGCCAGGACCTGCGCGGTGTCGTCGTTGCCCCCGAGACAGGCAATCTCGGCAGGTTCCGCGGCCCGGCGGGCCAGCAGACCGCCCACCATGGCCGAGGCCATGCGGCCGGCACCGATGAACGCGAACCGCGGCCTGGGCTGGACGTCCGGCGTCGTCACGCCCGCTTCCGCCGCCGCAGTTTTTGTTCGACCGGGTGCAGGAGCACCGCCACGGTGCCGCCGCCGGCACGATCCTCCATGGTCAGATCGCCCCCCATGCTGCGCAGCGCGTGCCGGGCGAGCGTGAGACCCATGCCGACCCCCACCGTATGCTTGGTGCTGATGAAAGGCTCGAACATCTGGTCGCGAATCTCGGGATCGATGCCGCGGCCCTGATCCTCGATCCGGATCTGCACGATGTGACCCTCCTCCTGACGGTCGATCATCTTCGTCGTCATGGTGATGATCCGTTGTTCCGGAGGGATGGCCTCGCCATATGCCTCCCAGGCGTTGATGAGCACCTTGGACAGCAGTTCCTCGCACAGTTCGACATGAGTCTCGATGGCGAGATCGCCCAGGGGATTGTTGATCGTGACCGGCTGGGTGATCTTGAAATCATTCACGTAGCGCTGCACGCCGCCCTCCAGGATGCGCTGCAGGCCGACTTTGACGACCGGCGGCGTCGTCTTCACCACCAGGGATCCGAGCTGCCGCACGATCGACACGATCCGCTCCACCGCGTCCTCCACGCTGCGGACGTTCTTTTTCACCAGCTCGGGCTTGTCGTTGTAGACCTTGATGAAGTCGAGGTATCCGATGACCACGCCGAGCAGATTGTTCAGATTGTGCGCGATGCCCTGGGTCACGGCCCCGATCGTGGCGGCGCGGCGTGCCTCGGCCAGGCGGTTCTGCAGATCGACGAGCTCGCGGTTGATGGCGGCGAACCGCAGCTGGGTCTGCACCCGGGCGAGCGTCTCGTCGAGGTCGATGGGCTTGGTGATGTAATCCACGGCGCCGACCCCCAGTCCCTCGATCTTGCCTTCCTTCGAGCTGCGGGCGGTGACGAAGATGATGGGAATCGCGCGGGTCTCCTCGTCGGCCTGGAGTCGCTGGCAGACCTCGATGCCGTCCATCTCGGGCATCATGACATCGAGCAGGATGAGTTCGGGGCGCTCGTGCTGGATGAGTTCGAGCGCCTCGGCTCCGGAGTAGGCCGCCATTACGGACATGCCTTCCCGCTCCAGCTTGCGCTTCAGCAGTTGGACGTTGATGGGCTGGTCATCAACCACGAGGATCTTGGGCGCGGCCATGGGGGTAGGATAGGAGAACAAGTTGAAGGCGGAGGCAAGATTCCGGTTCGGCATTCAGAGGCCGCGCTGCTGGCGGCACGCCTTGACCGTGTTCCGCATCAGCATCGCCACGGTCATCGGACCGACGCCCCCGGGCACCGGCGTGATCTTGGCTGCCAGCGGTGACACCGAGGGAAAATGCACGTCGCCCACCAGGCGGTATCCCGACTTTCTGGTGGCGTCGGCCACCCGGTTCACACCGACATCGATCACGACGGCGCCGGGCCGCACCATGTCGGCGGTGATGAACTCGGGCCGGCCGATGGCTGCCACGAGGATGTCCGCCTGACGGGCGATGGCGGCGAGGTTGGTGGTCCGGGAATGGCAGACGGTCACGGTGGCGTTGGCCGACGCCTTCTTCTGAAGGGCGAGCAAGGCGAACGGTTTTCCCACCAGCAGGCTGCGCCCGACGACGACCACGTGCCGGCCGGCGAGAGACACGCCGCTGCGGTTGAGCAGCTCCATGATTCCGGCCGGGGTGCACGAGACAAAGCCGGTGGCGTCGTCCTGCGCCACCTTGCCAAGATTCATCGTCCCCAACCCGTCGACGTCCTTCGCGGGGGCGATCCGGCGGAAGACCGCCAGTTCGTCGAGCGGCGCGGGCAGCGGCGACTGGACCAGGATGCCATCGACCCCGGGGTCGGCGTTGAGCCGGTCGACGAGCGCGAACAGCTCCTCCTGGGAGATTCCGACCGGCGGCAGGACGACCCGGCCCTCGATCCCGATTTCGGCCGCGGTCTTCTCCTTCCGCTTCACATAGGAGACCGAGGCGGGATCCTCGCCAACCCGCACGAGGGTCAGGCAGGGGCGGCGGCCGGGGAGCGCGGCGACCTCCGCTTTCAGCTCGGCGATGATGTCGGCGGCGATCCGATTGCCGTCTATCAGTTCCATGGAGCCGTGGCAGATGGGATTTCGGCCGTCTATTTCTGGTGCAGGCTGTCGACAACGATCACCAGGTGCCGGCCGTCCTCGGTCTGCTTGAGCACTCCGGAAACCGACACGAAACTGTCGAGATACTTCTGCATGCTCACCGTCGGCTGGATCTGGCTGACATCGAGATAGGCGATGCGTTTGCCGTTCGTGTCGTTGAGTTGATAGGGGTAATCGGGTTTGGGTCCGACCAACAGGAACCGGCGCGTGGCCTCGAGAAAGCCCTCAGAGGTACTGGGGAGAGCCGCGGCCGTGCCGCTGCCGGCGGGCACGACGCCGCCCGAAGGCACCGCGGGCGGCGGGGCCACGGTGGGAGACCCGGCCGCGGGGGCAGGGGGGGCCGGCGCCTCGGAGGGAGCCGGGGGCGGCTCGCCGCCGGTCCGGATGTATCCAACCGCGTCACCGGAAAACTTGAGCTGGGTCCAGCCCGGGCGCAGCCCGGTGATGTCGACCTTGTCGCCGGCCTTCATGGTCGCGAGGACCGGCGCATTGTCCTCGGGGCGCAGGCGCATCTCCGCCCCGGGGCGAACCTTGAGATCCTTGGTCAGTTCGTCGTTGTGGACGAAGACGTCGTGGGGACCGGGAAGGGTGACGGCCATCCAGCCGGCCGGTGCGTCAACCCCGGCAGCCGCGGTCGGCTCCGAGCCGGCCTTCAGGAATCCGACCACCGGTGCGGCGGAATCAGGCTGGTTGTGAATCGCGGTGGTTTGCGGGAGCGGGGCCGCGACGAGGGCAACGGAAAGCAGAAGTGCCAGCAGGCAAAGAACGTGTGGGATCTTCATGGTTATCGGACTTGGCAGGGGCGGGACCTCGTCCCACCGGACGTCAATTTGCGCAATTTGATCCTTTTGATAGGAAGATGTTGCAGGCCGCGCAAAGGAATTCCATGGCCTCCGGCGTGGACCCGGCTCCCTGACTGGTGTCCGGGCCAAAATTCGGCTCGCGCCCGCCATGGCAATTCATGCTACTGGCACCATGACGTTTAACAATCGCATTGCCCTGGTGACTGGAGCCGGCCGGGGGATTGGCAAGGCCATTGCCGGAGAACTTTCCCGGAACGGGGTCACCGTGATCTGCGTCAGCCGGCAGGAGGCAAACTGCGGTGCGGTGGCTGCCGAGTTGCAGTCGGCCGGCGGCCGGGCCCGGGCTCTGGCCGTGGATGTCGCCGATGGCGACGCCGTCGCCAAGGCCGCCGCAGGATTGATCGCCGAGTTCGGTGCCATCGACATCCTCGTCAACAATGCCGGCATCACCCGCGACGGCCTGCTGTTCCGCATGTCGGAGGACGATTGGGACGCAGTGATCGCGACCAACCTTACGAGCTGTTACCACTGGACCAAGCACTTGGGCCGTCCCATGACGCAGAAACGCTGGGGGCGGATCGTGAATGTCGCCTCCATCGTCGGCCTGAGCGGCAACGCGGGCCAGGCCAACTACGCCGCGGCCAAGGCAGGATTGATTGGATTCAGCAAGAGCATCGCCAAGGAGTTCGCGCGGCGAAACGTGACCTGCAACGTCGTCGCACCCGGGTTTATCAGCACCGACATGACCGCGACCCTGAGCGACGAGGTGAAGAAGGCCGCGCTTCAGTTCATTCCCTTGCAGCGCTTCGGCGAGCCGGCCGACGTAGCTCATCTCGCGGCATTCCTGTGTTCGGAAGAGGCCGGTTACATTACTGGTCAAGTTTTTACCGTTGACGGCGGGATGGTGATGTGATCCCAAAGAGCATCCCTAATCCTTTTCCCTTTAAGAACATGGCCGATCAGAAAACCATCGAACAGCGCGTCAAAGAGATCATCGTTAACCAATTGAACGTTAACGAAGAGCAGATCACCCCGGAAGCGTCCTTCCTCGACGATCTAGGCGCCGATTCGCTCGATACCGTCGAGTTGATCATGGCTTTTGAGGAGGAGTTCAAGGACGAGATCAAGGGCGAAATACCCGAGTCCGAGGCCGAGAAGCTCCAGACGGTCGGCGACGTGATCGCCTATATCGAAGAGAAATCGGCTGCGAAATAGGCCTTTTCTCCGCTCTTCGGCGTTCTACCGTGGTGTCGTTGGATAACCGTCGGTAGAACGCCTTTTTTGCCTTCATGGATTCTGTTCAACCTTCTCCCCGCGTCGTCATCACCGGCTTGGGTGTGGTGTCGTCCCTCGGCTGCGACCTGGACACCTTTTGGAGCAACATCCTGGCCGGAAAGAACGGGATCACCCGTGTGACCCAGTTTGATGTCACGGACTACGCCTGTAAGGTGGGATCGGAGGTGGCGGGCTTCGATCCGGCCAGGTACATGGATCCCAAGGAGGTCCGGCGCAACGACCGCTACACGCATTTCGGCTTCGCGGCCGCCCGAATGGCGGTGACCGACGCCGGTTTGAACCCGGCCGCGGAGGATGGAGATCGGTTCGGGGTCATCATCGGCTCGGGCATCGGCGGCATGCACACCTATGAGCAGCAGCTCCGCGTGTTGTGGGAGCGTGGGCCGAGGAAGGTGTCGCCCTTCACGATTCCGTCGCTGATCAGCAACATGTGCAGCGGGCTGGTCGCCATCGAGTTTGGGGCGCGAGGGCCCAATTTCGCCGTCGTCAGTGCCTGCGCGTCCTCGGCCCACGCGATCGGCGAGGCGTTCAACGCCATGCGCCGGGGCGAGGCGGACGTGATGATCGCGGGCGGCAGCGAGGCGGCAATCACTCCCTTCTCCTACGCGGCCTTCTGCTCGATGAAGGCGATGAGCACGCGCAACGACGAGCCGCACCGGGCGTGCCGTCCCTTCGACCGCCAGCGTGACGGATTCATCATGGGTGAAGGTGCCGGTGTCATCGTGATGGAGACGCTGGAGCACGCCCGGGCGCGAAACGCCCGCATCTATTGCGAACTGGTCGGCTATGGCGCGTCCTGCGACGCCTTCCACATCACCCAGCCCGATCCGGACGGGCGCGGGCTCTCGCTCGCCATGACCCGGGCGCTGGCCTCGGCGGGAATGCGGCCCGAGCAGATCGACTACATCAACGCCCACGGGACCTCGACCCCCTATAATGACAAGTTCGAGACCCTGGCGGTGAAGAAGGTATTCGGCGAGCACGCGCGGCGGGTGATGATCAGTTCGACCAAGTCCATGACCGGCCACCTGCTCGGGGCCGCCGGCGGGCTGGAATCGATCATCTCGGCCAAGGTTGTGCAAACGGGAGAGGTGCCGCCCACGATCAATTACGAGGAACCGGATCCCGACTGCGACCTCGATTACGTGCCCAACGTCAAGCGATCCGCCCCGATCGCGGCGGTGCTGAGCAACAATCTCGGCTTTGGCGGCCAGAACGCGTCGGTCGTCTTTCGCCGCCTCGAAGGCGCCGCCTGAGACGGCCCGGAGACCCCGATCCGGACGGACGTCTCTGCGGCCCACGTGACGCCCTCAGCCGCGAATTCGACCATCGGGTGACCCGCCCTGAACTCGGCAACGTCAGATCCGGTTCCCGCCGCCCGTCGGGCACCCGACATCCTGTGGGTCGTGGTCACGCAGTGGCGCGGCGGGGCCGCCGGCTATGCGGGCGACCCGAACGCCCGGACGCCGAGCCTGGATTCGCTGGCGGGCGGGGCCGTGGATTACTTCCAGGCCGTGACCCCGCATCCGTTCGGGCCGTTTGCACGCGCGGCGATGCTGACGGGACGGCCCTCGCCGGAAAACGGCGTGCGCGACTACTTCGATCCCCTGCCGCACGGGTCCCGGACGGTGGCGCACGAGCTGGCAGCCCTCGGGTATGCCACGGCGTTTTTCGGCAAGTGGCACCTTTACCGGAGGGACCCGGCGGCTCCGCTCGTGGGAACGGCCCACGCCCGGGTCGTCGTGCCGCCCGCCTGGCGCGGAGGCTTTGAATTCTGGGAGGGGTTTGAAAGCGGCTTTCTGATCAACGACCCCTGGCTGCATGGCACCGGGCTGCCGCAGCCGGTCCGGGTGGAAGGTTACCAGTCGGATGTTGTCTGCAGCCGTGCCGGGGACTGGCTGGCGGCCCGGAGTGCACCAAGTGTGGCCGGCGCGGACCGGCGTCCCTGGTTCTGCGTCGTAAGTCTGGAGCCGCCGCACCCGCCGTATGCGGCCCCGGCCGCCGGCGTGCCGCGGCGGGATCCGCGGGAGATCGTCCTTCCGGCCAACGTTCCGCGCGGCGGACCGGTCGAGCAATTGGCCCGCGACGATCTCGCCGGCTATTATGCGCACCTGGAGGCCACGGACCGGGCCATCGGACGACTCCTGGCGCGAGTGCCGCCGTCGGGAGCCGTGGTGGTCGTCACCTCGGTTCACGGCGACATGCACGGCGCACACGGGCAATTCCGCAAGGGCTGGCCGTATGAAGAAAGCGTGCGCGTGCCGCTGCTCGTGCGGCGGCCGGCGCACGAATCCGGTTCGAAATCCGGGGTTCGCAGTGCGGCGCTGGTCTCGCTCCTCGATCTGCCGGCCTGGACGTTGCGCTGGGCCCGTCCCGGAACGGAGACCTCAGAGCCCGGAATCCAAGACCCGGACCCTGGATCCGAGATCCAGCGGATCTCCATGCCGAGCGTGGTGCGACTCCCGCATCAGTGCGACCGGATCTGGCGCGGAGTGCGCACGGCCCGGCGGAAACTCGTGGTGGACGAGTCGGGCGAACCGTGGCTGTTCTTTCACCTCGACCAGGACCCCGGTGAGGAGCGCAATCTGGCGGCCGATCCGGCCTGCGCCGCGGAATGCCGCGAGTGGCGGCAGCGCCTGTGAGGAAGATCAGCCCGGCCCCGGTGCCGGCCGGTTCCGGCGGATGGCCGCCTCGAGTTGATCGAGCTTCAGCGGTTTGCTCAGGTAGTCGTTCATGCCGGCCTCGAGGCAGGCGGTGCGGACTTCGGGCAGGACGTTGGCCGTGACCGCGATGATGCGTGGCTGACGCGCGGGCGGCAGCCGGCGGCGGATAATTCGCGTGCACTCGAGCCCCGTCATTTCCGGCATCTGCAGGTCCATCAATATGAGTTGAAACGCCTGGCGTTCCAGGGCCTGCAACGCACCGGCGGCGCCCTCGACCGCCACCGCTTTGTATCCGAGGCGTCCCAGCAGGCCCAGCGCGACCGTCTGGTTCGCGGCGTTGTCTTCCACCACCAGAATATCGAGGGGGATCTCTTCGCTCAGAAGCCGGTCGCCGCGAATCTCGACATCGGCCGGACTCCGGCCCGGAGCAAACAACGAGCGCAACGCGGCTGCCAGCGGGGCGGCCTTCAAGGGCTTGAACAGGAACGCGGCGGGGGCGATTTCCTCGAGCCAGGCCCGGGGGGCGGGATCGCCGGTCGGCAGCAGCAACAGCGCCGGCGGTTGCGCCGCGCTGCGCCGCCGCCACTCCGCGATCAGGTTGCGCCCGTCCCGGTCCGGCAGCAGCTGGCTCACAATGAGCAATGCGGTCGGCTCGCCGCGCTCGAGCCGTTCCAGCGCCGCGCCGCCTGACCCGAGGGCGACACAATTCATTCCGCTGCGCGCCAGTTGAAGGGCGAGAAAACGCCGGTTGGCGGCATGGGCGTCGACGATGAGCGCGGTCTGCTGCGCGAGGAGGAGCGGGGGCTCGACGGGCGGTGCGGACGCCGGCGGGGTGGTCGGACGCGCCTGGATCGAAAAGGTGAAGACACAGCCATGGCCGGGCTCGCTCGTCAGCCGGATGTCGCCCCCCATGAGTTCGACCAGTTGCCGGCTGATCGCCAGACCGAGGCCCGTGCCGCCATATTTGCGCGTGGTCGATGAGTCGACCTGGGAGAACGGCTGGAAGAGTCGGCTCTGTTTCTCGGCCGGGATGCCGATGCCGGTGTCGTGCACCGCGAATTCGATGAGCAGCGCGCCCGCGGGGACTTTGACGTTGGACCGGGGCGTGGCCACGGACGGCCGGGAGGCGTCCGCGAGGGTGACTTCAAGGGATACTTCCCCATGGGGTGTGAACTTGATGGCGTTGTTGACCATATTCACCACCACCTGCCGCAGACGGATCGGATCGCCGACGATCCAGGCCGGCACCTCCGGTTCGATGCAGTAGGCCAGATCGATGTGTTTGGCGGCCGCCTGCACCCCGAAGAGGTCGAGGGCTTCCTCCAGGCACGCGGACAGCTCGAACGGCTGCCGCTCCAACTCCATCTTGCCGGACTCGATCTTGGAGAAGTCCAGGATGTCGCTGATGATGGTGAGCAGGGCGTCGCCGCTGCGGCGGATGGTGTTGACGCAATCGCGTTGCTCGGGATCGAGCTGGGTCTCCAGCAACAGACTGGTCATGCCGATCACGCCGTTCATCGGCGTCCGGATCTCGTGGCTGATCGAGGCCAGGTATTCCGACTTGGCCCGCGAGGCGGCGTCGGCCTCCTCCTTTGCGCGTCGCAGGTGGTTCTCCGTGGCCACGCGCGCGGTGATATCGGTGAGCATGGCGATGAAGTTCTCGGCGGCGCCTGATTCCCCGAGGACCGGCTGCAACTCGAGGTGGAGATCGTACCGACGCCCGTCTTGTGCGTGGCATACCAGATCGCCATCGAACGGAATCCCGGCCGACAAGGCGCGGCGCAGCCCCGCGACGACGGTGGGGGGGGAATCGGGGCTCACCAGCAACTGGGTGAGCGGGCGGCCGATGGCGTCCGACAGGCTGATGGCCAGCAGCCGGGTGAAGCTTTCGTTGATCCATTCCAGGCGGCCCGTGGGGTCGGCGATCGCCACGAGATTGTCGGTCAGACTGGCGACCAGCGACAGTTTGCGGGCGGCGGCCTGGCTGGTTCGCAACGCCAGTTCGGCCCGGCGGCGTTCCTCGTTCTCCGCCACGAGCCGGGCGTTGGCCCGCTCGGCCGCGCTCCGACGCACGTGGGCGGTGCGCGTCAGGTCCACCACGAGGCCGAGGAGCAGGCTCAGGCCCAGCCCGAGGGCGCCGATGACCCCGGGAAAGAGGCGCTGATTGAGGTGGATCAACCGTTCCGAGGGGATCAGTTCGACGCCGATGCGCTGATGGTTCAGCGTGAAGGTTGCCGTCTGTGCCAACCGGTGGCGGACGGGATCGGAGGGATAACGCTCGAACACGCGCCGCCCGGCGGCGGTAAAGGTGACGGCATAGAAGGCGGAAAGGTTCAGCCGCTGCTCAACCGTTTCGATCAGTTCGGGATAGGAGAACTCCCCGATCAACTCCTCGGCCGGCGCTTGGGCGATGATCGGCAGGGGCGCGCAGATCAGAAATCCGGTCCCGCCCAGCGGCAGCTGGACGGCGGGCGAAAATACGGTCCGGTCCTGCTGGCGGGCCGCCTTGATCAGCCTGGCGTGCAGCGGATCCCGGGCGTGGTTGTAGCCTATCAAATACTCATTGCCCGCCTGCGGGTAGAACCAGGCGGTGTGCAGGGTGGGGCCGATCAGCGTGAGCGACCGGAGCGCCGGAAAGTCCTCACACATGGCCTGACCATCCTGATTTCGCATGGCGGCGTTCCCCCGGTCGAATTCCCTCCACCGCGCCGCCATGCGCTGCAAAGCCCGAGCCTGGCTGTCGAGTTCGAAGTTCAGCACCGTCGCGGTGTTGCTGAGGGTCAACCGGGTGGCGGATCGCACATATTCGAGCTCGCGGTCCCGCAAGGTCGAGGCGAACAGCAGCGTAAGGACGGCCCCGGCGGCCACCACCGGGGTCGGCAGCCAGCTTGGCAACCCGGCGCTGCCCGCCGGATCATTGCGCCAGACCCGCAGGAGCAGGAGGCTGCCCAGCAGCGTCAGGCCGACAGCGGTCAGCGGGGCGGGCCGGGTGATCTGACTCCACGGGGACGAGATGGAGATCCCGAGCAACCAGCCCAACAGGGGCGCGAAGCCGACGGACGCGACGAGGGAAGCCGCCAGGGCCGTGCCCAGGGGACGGTACCGGGGCCAGAAGCCGGTGTTGAGCCACAACAGGCAGATGCCCGCACATGCCAGGGTCGCGGCGGTGAGGCGCGACATGCGGCCGGGAAACTGGGGATCGACGGCGACAAACACCTGCACCAGCGCCTGGTCGATGTGCAGGTTCCACCCCGCGACATACTGCATCAACGTCAGGGCCCCGATCGCCACGGGCACCAGGGCCAGAAAAGTGGCGGTGCGACGCCGCCCGCCTTCCATGGCAAGGAGGCCGAAGCCGGCAATCGCCAGCGCCAGCGCGACGTTCGGTTGCAGCGGCAGATAACCCGGGCGCAGCTGGACGAGGGTGGCGATGTGCTCACGCCAACCGATGAGCGCAAGAGCCGCCATCGCGACCAGGGCCGTGATGCCGAACAGGGATGTGCGGGTCAGCCAGCCGGGTGAATGTGCGGAAGGGCGACGCACCATGGGCGCGGTGCGCCGGAGTCTGCCCGGTCCGAACCGGAGGGCAACGTGTTTTTGCCCGTCGCCCAAAAACCGGGACCGTCGGCCGGCTACGGAGTAGCCTCAGGGAGAGCCGGACTCGGGCGATTTCCGGGGCGGCGTGGACGGCGGCGGCGCCGGTTTGGCGGATGCCGGCTTCGAATCACCCATGAGCGGCCGGGTGAGCGTTCGCAGCAGATTGGTGGGTCCGAGCAGCAGCGCCCAGGACGGTTTTTCGATGGTGCCCGTGAGCCGCAACTCGAGGGCGATCGAAAGCGGCGTGAGCACGGCGCCCAGCAGATCGGCGGGCAGGAATGAGCTCTCCTGGAGGGGAAAGACGTTGGCGTTGAAATCGAGGCGGCGGGTATCGAGCAGATAGTTGCCCTTGGCCTCGATGGCCGCCGAAGGTCCGGTCAGTTTCACCTGGCTGAAGGCCAGCTTGTTGCCGTCGACCTTGAATCGGCCCGTGGCGGCGTCGAGGCGGAGGGAGGTGAAGTTCAGGTGGTTTTTGCTGAGCAGTTCGGACAGCAGGCCGAGCAGGTGGATCTCGCCCAACTCCCGGCCCTTGATCGTGAACGAACCGTCGCCGTGGTAGCTGTACAACTCGCGGTAGCGTCCGGTCGCCGCGAGCGCGGCATCGAGTCGCCCGCCCGCGGAGCGCACGAGCAGGGGGGGCTTGGTGCGCGGAGTGGTTGCGGACCGGCCGGATGGCTGCAATCGCTCCGCGGCGTTGATGGCGTCCGCCAGATTCGCGTTCTTGAGGACCGCGTCAAAGGTGAGCCGGCGGTCCGCCGGCGGGCCCTGTAGACGGGCGTGACCGGACAGCGACCCGCCGGCGACCTGTGCCTGCACCTGCTGCAGGTCGAGACGGTCGTTTTTGAGCCAGGCATCGAACGTCACGTGCGTGAGGGCAAATCCGTGAAAGCTGAAGTCGCCGCCGGAAAGGAGGTGGATGTTGATGTCGGTCTGACGACCGCCCGGCTCCTGGGGTCCGATAAGATGGCCGGTCAGGTGCACCCGCGGCGGCGTCACGAAGCGGTAGGGCGCCACGTATTTCATGCCGGCCGGGCCGTACATGGCGGCGCACTGGGTGGGATCGAGGTCCGAAACGGCGTCGAAATCGAGGGTCCGATACACGGGCTCGTGCGGCACGACGCTGAGAACGAACGAGCCCCGGGCGGAATGTCCGGCCTGATCGGCGTGGAACGAGAAGACGTCAAAATAGAACGGTCGGACGAAAAGGGTCGTGCGCACGCGGTCGAAGTAGACGCCGCGGATGCCGGGATGCGCGGCATCGACGTGGCAGAAGACCGACGTGGCGCTGGGATCCTTCCACCGGCCGCGGATATCGACGTCGGCGGCGGGGGGCGTCTTGGAGAAATCGAAATTGCTCCAGAAATGGGGCCACCAGCCGTGGAACCAGCCCGAGATGTCGAGGGGGCGCAGACGGCCATGAAGGACAAAACGGTAATCGCGCGTGGCCGTGTCCATCGCGTAGGTGCCGCTGGCCAGGTTGGCGCCCTGACGAAGGTAAAGCCCGGTGACATGCAGCTCGCGTCCGGTGAACACCAGATGGGCGCCCGCGGCGTCGAGCGGTACCTCGTGGGCCACGACATGCTCGACGGAAACGTCGCCCTCGATCCGGGCCGGTTTCCACCCTGGAGTCAGCACCAACACGCCGCTGGCCTGCGCCGGCCCGCTCAAGGTCACCCATCGGGCGGAGGCGAGGCCGTGGATTCCGGCGGCCCGTTGCAGCAGGGCCGGCGTCAACTGGCCGGATAATGCCACCGTGCCGTCGCCGTGTTTGACATTCAACCGGCCATGGGCGCCAAACGGCGCCCCGCCGGCTTGAAGGGCGATCCGACCCTGTACGATGGGAAACCGGTCAAGCGCCAGATCCGCCGAGACCGGCCCGGCCGCGATTCCCCGGACGATGCTGCGGCCCGCCGTGACGAACAGGCGTTGGGGTTTGAAGGTCATGCGGTCGGGGGTGAGACGGCCGTCAAGATCGAGCCGCACCGGTCCGCCCGACGCCTGGTCCTTCCACGCCCAGCGGTCCACATCGAGCGCGATCCGCGTGGTCTCCGCGGAGGCGCCCAAGAGGGGAAAAGCCGCGCGGGCAACGGCGGTGGTGGTGCTGACCGGCCCGGCGCCGCGATACGCCTGGACGAAAAGGCTCGCTTCGACCTGCGCGCCGCGGGCTTCGGAGGGAACGAGCACGAGCTGCAGCTCCGGTCGCTCCAGCCCTTCCAGCTTGGGGCGCAGGGCCAGCAGCCGCCGCCCGGCGTCCAGATAGCGCTGGAGGATCAGGTCGAGGATCGGCAGCGATCCCGGATGCGGACGAACGGCCTTCGGCAGGTGGAAGCCGCCCCGCATGGCGACCTGCACCCGCCCGAGACGGAAGGTGCACAGGTCGATGTGATAATCCGGCTTGCCGATCTGGAAGCTGCCATCGAGGTCGCTCACCACCGCCTCATCCGTCCCCGTGGGCGAGAGCATGGCGGGGACCCGGAGATCGACGCCGGTCAGGCGCACCTGTTCCAGACGGAGGTTGCCGACGAGCATCGCCCAGAAATCGAGGCGCACATAGGCGGCGCGGATGGTCAGCAGCGGCGTGGCGTACGAGGGCGAGTAGACGGCGACATCCTGCAGCAGGATGCGGCCGGTCGGGTCGAAGACCGCCTGTCCGAACCGCGCGCTGACGTTCGAGGCGGCGAGCCGCTTCTCGACGTACCGGAGCGCAAAATCCGGCAGCGGCAGCTCCCGGTGGGTGGCGATCCAGATTTGGGCGGCCAGCAGGCCGCCCAGCACGAGCCACACTGCCCAGGACAGCAGGAGCGCCACGCAGGAGCCGCACCAGCGCGCGGCGGGAGCGACGGGCCTTCGCGGGTTCATGGGCGGAGGGAGTTCATGGCCGGGCGCTTCGGACGCGCGGCATCGCGGCCGCTCAACGTCCCGCGGCCGCGGGGGCGGCGTCCGGTGTCTCGGCCGGAGGCGGACCCGGGTCATGCGGGCCGTAGGTGAGCGTGAACATGGCGTCGATCAGCTTCTGGTCGGCTTCGAAAACCACGTTGAGATCCGGATCGGGTGAGCCGGCCAGTTGGGTGCCGCCGCCTTTCCGCGCGGTGAAAAACAGCGTATACGGCGTCGTTTGTGTCTGGCTGCCGCCGACCAGGGAAAGCGTGGCGGTGAGTTTATACCGCCAGGGAGTGGGCTCCCCGCCGATTTCGACCGAGGGGGGGAAGTTATCGAGGACGAAGCTCTTGGCCCGCAGCGTGCGCAGTTGCTTGATCACCGCCAGCACGGCATCCCGACGGGTGGCCGGCAGGCCGGCCAGGGCCTTGTCCCAGGTCTCGCCATCGGTCAGTTGCACACTGAGCAACTCCTTTCCGGCGGCGATGTCCGTGAGCGTGAGGCCCGTGATCCGGGCGCCTTCCGGCAGTTCCTGCAGCAGGCGGTCGCGGTAATAGGCCACCGACACCGGGGTTTCATTCAGGATCTGCGGGTCGACCAGATAGACGAACGGCTCGCTGGCCAGCTTGGCGTAGGCCCGGCCTTCGCGTTCGCTGGCAATGCCGATCAGCAGCGTCTCCGAGCTCGGGGTGGCGCCGGCAAGAGCGCCGTTCGCGGACGTGTCCTTGGCGGTGAAGTTCAGCGTGATCTGGCGCTGGGGGCGGTTGAATCCCCAGTTCTCCAGATCGATCGCCTGCGGGGCGTCCCGATAGAACTGGAGCGCCTGCAGGGCGTGGAGGTTGCCGATCAGGCGCTGCACGACGGCAAGGTCGGCCCGCATGGTCCGCGGCGCCTGGTTGGCCGTGCGCGTGACGATCTGCCAGGCGTCGGTATCGCTCGGCTGCTGGCCGACCTCGAGACGCTGGAGCGTGATCTCGGGACGATTGGGCGCGTCCAGGGTGATCGACGTCACGGTGCGCGGATCGAAGCTGAGGAGGTGCCGGTCGCGCAGCGCGTCCTGGGCATTGCGGAGCTCGGTCAGCAGCTCGCTCGGGAAGGCGACGGTGAAGACCGGCGCGCGATCTTCCATCTTCGCATAGAACTCGGTGGTCGGTCCGGATGTCGCCGGCGCTGGGGCGCCGGGCACGGGGTTGCCCAACTGCAGCGTCTCGCGGCGGCCATTGCCTTCCATCGTCAGGCGGAGGGTGGGGTTGTTCAGGCCGGTCTGGTCGTTTCCGAGCGTGCCCGGATCGAAGAATTTCCGGGTGCGGAGGCCGTCGAGGGCGTTGATGGCCAGCTCGACCCTCGTGCGGTCCGCCCGGGTGATGATGGGGGCTTCGAACGACC
>JBJKRV010000010.1:0-7907 GCA_046704465.1 Opitutaceae bacterium
GGGCCGGGGTGCTGCGTTTGCGCCGCCTGCAGCGTCCCGGCGGGCGGCTGCTGGCGGCGGCCGAATTCCTGCGGGGGTTTCCCGTGCCGGCCGGCACGCGGCTGGGGTCTCGGCCGATGACCGTCCTTTCCGGCGCGCGGCCGTTCCGCTGAAGCTCCCGCCGCGCCGACTCTTAGCTTGTTTTTGCCGGGGAATTTTCCAATGCTGCGCCGATATGCCGCGTGACATGCGTTTCGGGCGGATCGCAGGTTTAGCCGCCGCATTTGGCGTTGCCGTACTGACGGTGACCGGACAGGACGCCTACCCCGCGTACCAGCAGGGCGGGTTGGGGTTCCAGGTCGCCAGCCTGCGGGAGGACGTGCGTCAGTTGAAACAGAATCTGGCCGACCTGAGCCTCCGGGTGGAGCAGCTGGAGAAATCCAACAATGCCCTGCAGACACAATCGAATCAGAACTACGTCACGCTGGCGCAATTGAACCAGGGGCTGGCCGATCTGCAAAAGACGCTGACCAGCTCGATGCATCAGCAGAAGAAGGAGACGCTGGAGGAGGTGAGCGCCCAACTGGAGAAGCTGGCTCGCCAGACGCAGGCCGCGATTGACGCGGTGGCGCGCGGGGAAGCGACCCGGCCGGCGGTGAAGGCCCCGAGTTTCAACAACAGCTATCCGAAGGAAGGGGTCAGCTACACGGTGCAGAAGGGCGACACCCTCACGGCCATCGCGCAACGCATGGGAGCGAGGGTGCAGGATATCATCAATGCCAACAAGATCGCGGACCCGGCGCGTCTGCGCGTCGGACAGACGCTTTTCATTCCCCAGCGCAAATAGCTTCGGACCATGGCGGCGACAAAATCCAGATTGGGCCGGGGGTTGGGCGCACTGATCGCCAGCGGCACCACCGCGGCGCCGAAGATCGAGACCCATGCGGCGCCGGCCTCCCCCGCTGTTCCGGGCTCCGGCTTTGAGGAGGTGTCGGTCGAGCGGATCGATCCGAGCCCCTATCAGCCGCGGCGGGACATCGATCCGGCGCAATTGAGCGAACTGGCGGAGAGCATCCGGGCCGAGGGGCTGCTGCAGCCGGTCGTTGTCCGGCGGGCGGGCGAGCGCTTTCAGCTGATTGCCGGGGAGCGGCGCTGGCGCGCCTTTCAGCAGCTTAAGCTCAGGACGATTCCGGCCCGGGTTCTCGACGCCAGCGACGCGTCGTCCGCGACGCTCACCCTGATCGAGAATCTGCAACGGGAAGGGCTGAATCCCATCGAGGAAGCTTATGGCTACGCGAGCCTGATCCGCGATTTCGACCTGACCCAGGAGCAGGTGGCCGAGCGGGTGGGCAAGGGCCGACCCACGGTGGCAAATTCACTGCGCCTGCTGTCGCTGGACGCCGAGCTCCAGGGCTACCTGGCCAAGGGCCTCCTCGACGTCGGGCATGCCAAGGTGCTGCTGGGGGTGGAAGATCCCGCCCGGCGCGGACTGTTGGCAAGGCGGGTCATCGAGGAAGGATTGAGCGTGCGGCTCCTCGAGCGGCTGGCCGAGGCGCACCGGGCCGGGCGACCGGGCCGGGGGCGCAACCGGCGCCTGCCGGCGGGCGAGGCGGCTACCGTCTCTGACATTGAGAAGCGGCTGACCAACCACCTCGGCGCCCGGGTGGCCCTTCATCACTCACCCAAGCGCGGCCGGATCGTAATCGAATACGCCGGCAATGACGACCTGCAAAGGATTCTGGAGAAGTTGGGCTTGATCGGGTAAGCTGGACGATTGCCCGAATGAGTGTTTCGGAAACGGTCAGGGAGACGCTGTCAGACGCTCAGGCCCTGAGGGCCAAGATGTTCCGGGTGCGGATGCCGTTTGTCGGCGAATTCCGGCACTACTCGACGTCGAAGCTGCGGGCGGATCTGGTGGCGGGGGCGACGCTGACGCTGGTGTCGGTGCCGCAGGCAATCGGCTTTGCCCTGATTCTGGGCCTGCCGCCGATGAGCGTGGTGTACTCGGTGGTGATCGGCGGCTTTTTCAGCGCGCTGTTCTTTTCGTCGCACTACCATGTGTTCGGACCGACGACCTCGGTATGCCTCATCACCGCGGCGACGATCGCCGCCAACGCGAACCTGGGGCTGGCCCCCCTGCCGCTGGCCGCCTACCTGGCCTTCATGATCGGCTCGGTGCAGCTGATCGCCGGGCTGCTCAATTTTGGGGAGGTGACGAAATTCATCTCCCGCTCGGTCGTCATCTCCTACACAACGGCCATCGGCATCCTGCTCATGGCCAACCAGTCGCCCAATTTCCTGGGCTTCAAGGTTCCGTCCGGCGAGCCTTTCGTGACCGTGATCGCCGAGGTGGTCCACGCGATCTCGACCGCCAACACGTCCTGGTGGGCCATCGGCATCGGCGTGGCGACCCTGGCGATTTTCCTGGGGATCCGGCGCTTTCGGAAGACCTGGCCGGAGGCGCTCATCGGCCTGGCGGCGCTGGGGATACTCTCACGGGTTTTCGCCTTCTTCGTGACCCGCGACCACATCTTTGGCCTGCAGGAACTCCCGTTCCGCATCGTCAAGGACGAGGGCGCACTCTCGGCCGTGCTGCCGACGCTGAAGGGACTGCCCTCGCTGGGCTCCCAGATGCACATGCTGCCGGAGTTGCTGAGCACGGTGATCGCCATCGCCATCATCGGCATGCTGGAGGCGACCGCCATCACCAAGACCCTGGCGGCCAAGAGCGGCCAGCACCTTGAGCCCAACCAGGAATTGATGGGCATGGGGGTCGGCAACATGGTCGTCGGCCTGTTCGGGGCTCCGCCTGCCTCCTCATCCTTCAGTCGCTCGGCGGTCAATTTCCAGAGCGGCGCCGCCTCGCAACTGTCCTCGATGCTCAGCAGCGTGGTGGTGCTGCTGGTGCTGTTTTTCTTCACCCCGGTCTTCAATTACATCCCGGTGGCCGCCCTCGCGATGCACCTGATGCGGGTCGGCTTCAAGCTGATCAATCCCTCGCAGATCCGCGTCTCCATGCGTTCCACCCGGTCGGACGCCGTGGTGTTCATCGCCACGATGACGGCCGCCCTGTTCCTGCGCCTGGACACGGCCATCTATGTGGGCATCGGGGTGGCGCTCGTGCTCTTCCTCCAGAAGACGAGCACGCCCTCGCTGGTCGAGTACGCCTTCAACGAGACCGGGCAACTGTCGGAAGTGCAGGATCCGGCGATGCGGGCCAATCCGCAGATCTCGATCATCCACGTCGAGGGCGAGTTGTTCTTTGCCGCCGCGGACCTGTTTCAGGAGCAGGTCCGGCGGCTCGCCGAGGACGCCAACATCCGCGTCTTCATCCTGCGCATGAAGAATGCGCGGCACCTCGACGCCTCCACCGTCATGGCGATGGAGAACCTGCACGACTACCTCCGCAAGAACGACCGCTACATGCTGATCAGCGGCTGCAATGAGGACGTCATGAAGGTCCTGCGACGCAGCGGCCTGCTCCACGAGCTCGGGACGGAAAATGTTTTCCCGGCGGAGACCAACCTCACGATGAGCACGAAGCGCGCGCTCCGGCGCGCCACCGAATTGCTCCGCACCCGCCGGGCCGACATCCGCCTGTTCTATGGACGGAAGCAGGAGAAGGCCACGTCCGACGGCGCCGGCGGCGAGGGCGATTACGAGATCTGAGGGGACGGCCGGTCAGGTGGCGGAAAACCCGGGCAGGAGCCCGGACCGTTCCACCCGGTGACAAAGGTGGCCGATCGCACCCTCGGCCGCATCCTCGAAGGCATTCTCCATCTCGAAGTGATTAAAGCCCGGATCCCAGGTGAACTGGCTGCTCGTGATGATCCCGAGATCCTTGACGTGGCCGGGCGTGTGGAGCGTGGCGCTGAACGTGCAGTCGACGTCGCCGACCGGATCCAGGCGCCACTCGATCAGGCTGATCGACAGGCGCGGAAGCACCGGGTTGGGCTTGGACCAGGAGCGGAGATAGACGACGGGACCCTTGAACCCCGCCCGGTGGAACTGCCGGCGGATGTGCAGGGTCAGGTAGCGCTCGACATTTTCCTGGTAGAACGGGCGCCAGGCCAGGGTGGGGGCGCTGACGCGGACCAGCAAGGTGGTGGCGGCGGCTGGGCCCCGCACGGCGGCCGGGGTCCGGGAGACGGCGGCCGCCCGCAGAGCGGGCGCCGCGACGAAGCTGGCCATTAGGACAAAGCCCAGGAGGACTTTAATGTTTGAACGTGTCTTCATGGCTCGAATTGATTGATGCCGCCAAGATACGCCCGGGGAGGCGAAAGGGCAAACGGACCCGGGGGTGGCGCCAGAACTCGGGTTGACATCGCGGGGCAGAGTTTGTTGACATGCGCCCTTTATGATTTCGATTTTGATCAACATCGGCACCATCGTGCTGATCCTGGTGGCTCTGTTCCTGTCACTGGTGATCCTGGCGCAGCGGTCCACGGGCGATGGCGGCATGTCGGCGATGGGGGGCGGCATGATGGAGTCGACGTTCGGACCCGACACGACGAACGTGTTGAGCGGCCTGACGATCAAGGGGACGATCGCATTCTTTCTCCTGAGCTTTGTGATTTATCTCGGCTACGTGTACCAGCGGTCCCACCCCTCGGGGGCGAGGGGCGCGCTTCCCAATATTTCCGCCCCGGCGACTGCACCGGCCACCCTGCCGGGGATGACGCCCAAGTCCTCCGCTCCTGCCGCCAAGCCGATCACCGCTCCGCCGCCTCCGGCGCCCGCCGCCCCCAAGGACACAACGCCCGGCGCGCCCGCCCCCAAGACACCCTGAGCGGGAGGGCATGTCACGCAACGGCCTACGCCGGTGGTTCGCGGCCGCCAGGGGGACGGCCGCGGCGCTGTTGGGCTTGATGGGCATTGCAGCTCCGGCCCAGCGCCACCAACCGCCGCCGCCCGGATACCTTGAGTTGAGCCGGCCTGACAAGGCCGAGGGCCGGAAGATTCTGGAGGAATTCCGTCAGCAGGGCATCAGCGGCGACTACTTTCTCGAATTCAAGCTGGACGTCCTGCCGCGCCAGGGACCGGAGTGGACCCTGCAGGGACGCATGTGGGGCTCGCGCAATGCCGAGGGGCCGGTTACGCGCATCGACATCCAGCCCAGGCAGACCGGCCAACCCGAGGTGCGCCTTCTGGTGCAAAACGGCCGGACGCCCGCGATGTGGCGGTGGACCTCCGGGAGTTCCGGACCGCCGGAGCGGCTCGGGGTCGAGGCGTCGTTCACGCCGATCGAGGGCACCGTGGTCACACCGTTCGATCTGCAGCAACCGTTTCTTTATTGGACGGATTTCGATTACGAGGGGCTCGTGCGCATGCACGGGCGGCCCACCTATCAATTTCTGCTGCGGCCGCCGGCGGAGTTGGCGGCCCGGCATCCGGAACTGACGGGGGTGCGCGTCTACCTCGATACGCAATATGACGCCCTGGTTCAGGCGGAGCTGATCGGCAAGGATGGCACGCCGTTGAAGTCCTTTAGCCTGCTCGACCTCAAGAAGATCGATGACCAGTGGCTGGTGAAGGCGGTCGACGTCCGGAACGAACGCACGCGGGACAAGACCCGGTTCGTGATCACGAGCGCGGCCCTGCGCCAGCACTTTCCGCGATCGCTGTTCACGCCCGCCGACCTGCCCCAGACGGCGCCGCTGCCGCTGACGCTCGACTCGTTGGACGCGCCATGACGGTCGCCCGGGCGAGCTTTTGCGGCGTGGTTTTCGATTTCGATGGCACGCTGCTGGACAGCATGCCCCTGGTGCTGGAAGGGATGGCCATGGCGGTAAGCCCGTATCGGCCCAAGCCGGCTCCGACGGAGGTGATGGCTTCCCTGGGCGGGCCGTCGGAGGCCTGTCTGCGGCGGTTGCTCGGCGGTCCGATGCACCTGGCGGACGCCTTGGCGACCTACCAGCGCTACTTCGAGGGTCACGAGGAGATGACGCGGCTCTTTCCCGGAGCGCGCGAGCTACTTCGCGATCTCCACGCCGCCGGCATCCGGCTCGCACTCTGGACCGGACGCGAGCGATCGTTGACCATGCGCCGACTCCGGGATCTCGGGTTGGACCACGTGTTTGCGCCCGTCGTGTGCGGCGACGACCTGACGTCGCACAAGCCGGATCCGGAGGGGCTCCTTCAAGTTTTCAGCCGGTGGGGCACGGCGCCGGCCGAGGGACTGTTTGTCGGCGACTCCGACCAGGATCTGCAGGCGGCCAAAAGCGCCGGCGTGCCGCTCGTGGCCATCCGCCACGGCCGGGCGATCGATCCGGAACTGCTGGCGCATCCGGTGTTGGTGGCGGAGACGCCGCCCGAGGCGTATGCCTGGTTGCGCGGCACCCTCCTTGGCGCCGGCTGAGCCGGCCGCCGCCCGGAGGGCGGTCAGGTCAGCGCCTGTTCGGTGTCGGCATCGAACAGGTGGGCCCGGTCGACATCGAAGACGACTTTCAACTGACGATTCACCTCGGATCGGGCTCTGCCGGGGACCCGCGCGACGAACGAGAGGGAGTCCGCGTTGAGATAAAGGTAGGTCTCGGCCCCCATGGGCTCGGCGACCTCAACGGAGGCCTCGACCGTCCGCCGGGATGCTGCGTCCGGGCTGGAAGGGGTGTCGTGGATGTCTTCCGGCCGAATCCCGAGCACGAGCGGGCGACCGGCATGCCGCGCGGCTGCCCCGGCGAGGCTCTGCCCCAGGATGAGGCGCAGGGGCGCGCCGTGTGGGGCCGGGGCGATGAAGGCCGTCTGTCCTTCGGCATGCTCGACCGTGCCGCGAAGGAAGTTCATGGGCGGGCTGCCGATGAACCCGGCCACGAAAAGATTGGCGGGATGTTCGTAGAGTTCGAGCGGCCTGGCGACCTGCATGATGTTGCCGTCCTTCATGACGCAGATGCGGTCGCCCATGGTCATGGCCTCGACCTGATCGTGGGTGACGTAGATCATGGTCGCGCCCAGGCGGGTGTGGAGCTTGGCGATCTCCGTTCGCGTCGAAACGCGCATCTTGGCGTCCAGGTTGGACAGGGGCTCGTCGAAGAGGAAAACCTTGGGCTTGCGCACGATGGCGCGGCCGACGGCGACGCGTTGACGCTGGCCGCCGGAAAGGGCCTTGGGCTTGCGCCCCAGGTAGGGCTCGAGGCCGAGCATGGCCGCGGCCTCGCGGACCCGCGCCTCGATCTCGTCCTTCGGAAGCTTCCGGAGCTTCAGGCCGAACGCCAGATTGTCGCGGACCGTCATGTGGGGGTAGAGCGCGTAGTTCTGGAAGACCATCGCGATGTCGCGATCCTTGGGCAGCACCTGGTTCACGACCCGGCCGTCGATCGCGACCGTCCCGGAGGTGATGTCCTCGAGGCCGGCGATCATCCGCAACGTCGTCGACTTGCCGCAGCCCGACGGTCCCACCAGCACCATGAACTCCCGGTCCTCGATCGTGAGGCTGATGTCGTTGACGGCCCGCACGCCGGGACCGTTCTTCTCGGGATAGACCTTGCGCAGATTCTCGATGACGACCTTGGCCATGCCAACGCGGGGGTAAGTGAACCGTGAAAATCTGCCGTGCCGCAGGTGAGTCAAATCCCAATACAAGTAAGATTTTCATTGCGCTCGCAGTTCAGGTGCGGCTCTTTTTCTTCCTGCCCCGTTTGCCCCGGAGTTTCCCGCCCTTGCCCTTTCTCGCATGGCCTCCAATTCGACCCTCGCCTCCACTCCGCTGACGTTCGAACTGCCGCGCTCGCTGGTTGACCACATCCACTCCTGCCGGGGTCAGCCCGGCCTGAAATCGGTCAGCGACGTGGTCCGATACGCCCTGAGCCGCTTCAATTTTGCCGCCTTCGAGGCGCCGCCGCGCGAGCAGATGCAAATCTCCGTGCGTTTGTCGCCGACCCAGAAGCGCGCGCTGTTCCAGCATGCCCGCCGAAAGCGGGTGAGCGCCGGGG
>JBJKRV010000011.1:0-5844 GCA_046704465.1 Opitutaceae bacterium
GTGGGGACCGGACGTCGTATTCGGATCGACCACATTCGGTGGCCGCCGAACCAGCCGACCGGACGCGGAGCCGGGGCATCGCAAAACGGGCCGCAAGCAAAGCTGGCGATTTTGGAGTAATCCCCTAATCACCACCTCGCGCATGAAGTCATTGATTGCCCAACTGGATCCCTGGATCGCCCGTTCCATCGTCGCCGTGATCGCGGCGGGCGGCTATGCCGGCGTCGCCGTGCTGATGGCCATCGAATCGGCCTGCATTCCGTTGCCGTCGGAGATCATCATGCCCTTCGCCGGCTATCTCGTTTCGACGGGGCGCTTCACGCTGATCGGTGCGGCCACCGCCGGCGCCATCGGCAGCTGCCTCGGCTCGACGGTGGCGTATTACGTGGCCGTCAACGGGGGCCGCCGGGTGGTCGAGCGCTGGGGCCGGTATCTCCTGATTCGTCCCGGCGACCTTCAGAAGGCCGAGCGGTTCTTCGCCCGCTATGGGAGCGGGACCGTCTTCTTGGGGCGCCTGCTCCCGGTGATCCGCACGTTCATCGCCTTTCCGGCCGGGCTGGCGCGGATGCCGATGCTGCGCTTCCAGGTCTTCACGTTCGTCGGCTCCTGGATCTGGTCCTTCGGCCTGGCCTATGTCGGTTATGACCTCGGCCAGCGGTGGAACACCAGCCCGACCCTGCACCGCATCTTTCACAATTTCGATCTGGCTGTCGCCGTGCTGTTGCTGGCGGCGGTGGCGTGGTTCGCCTGGTCGCATTGGCCGACGCGGGGCAAGCCGATGGAGGCCGAGGGGGCGCAGTCCGGCGACGGTGATTGACGGCCGGCCGGGGCATCGCGGCTGCACGTACCCGAGACAAGGGCTGATCCCGACCGCGATGCCAATGACGCAAATCGGACGCGGTCCTGGCTGATCAGGTGCCCCTGAACAGCAGCGGGGCGAACTCGTGCAGGCTGCGACGCCAGGTCAGCCACTCGTGGGCCGTGCCGGGGGAGATGTAGTTGTGGCAGTTGATGCCGGCCGCCTCCAAGGCTTCGACATTCGCCTTGGGCTCGTCGCCGAAGTGCGTCCGGCCGCCCTCGATCTCCCGGCTGCCGTAGCTCACGAAGACCAGCTTGTTCTTCGCCATGAAGGCGGCCAGGTCGGCGATATCGGACGGTTTGATGCTCCCGCCGCTGAAAAGGCCGATGTATGCGAAGGTGTCCAGGTTCCGCAGGGTGATCATCTTGGTTTCCATGCCGCCCATCGAGAGTCCGGCCATGGCCCGGTCCGGTTGGTCGGCGAGCGTGCGGAAATGGGCATCGATGTAGGGAATCAGCTCTTTCACCAGCACGGTTTCGAACGGCTCGATCTTGAAGCTGCGCAGGCCGCCAAAGTGGACCTTGTTGGTCATCCCATAGGCCATCACGATGAGGAAGGGTCTGGCCTTACCGGCGGCGATCAGGTTGTCCATGATTGCGCCGACACGGCCCTGCTGTCCCCAGCCGTATTCGTTCTCCCCCCAGCCGTGTTGGAGATACAGGACGGGGTAACGCTGGTCCGGATGTTGATCGTATCCCGGTGGCGTGTAGACAAACGCCCGCCGCTCGGTGTCGGTGCTCGCGGAATGGAAGGTAATCTCCCGGAGCTGGCCATGGGGGACGTGCTTGACCATGTAGAAGTCCTGATCGTGGGCCGGGATCTCAATGGCGCTGCCCCAACGCATCGCCCCGAAGTACATCCTGCTGTCCGGATCCGGCACCGCGGCGCCGTCGATCCTGATGGTGTAGTAGTGGAAACCCTCGTCCAGCGGGCCGGTGGTGCCATACCAGGCGCCGTCTGCGCCCTTGGTGAAGGCGCTGCAGTTCCTGAAACTCACGCCCACGCTTTTCGCCTCGGGGGCCACGATACGGAACATCACCTGGCGTTCGGAGTTCACCTGGGGGTACTCCTTGCCGGGTTGGTTGGACGTCGCCGGCCTCCAGTCGTTCGCGGGCGCCGGATTTTGGGCCGGCGCGGGCTGCACGCACAGCAGAGAGGTCAGGACGAGAAGCGGCAGGGTATTCTTCATGGGGTCTTTCGTCTGGGGTGAGAGGGGCGATTGAACGGGAAAACCAATAGACGGAACGTCGCTCCATTCAAAACACTTTTGCCGTAGGACATGCCGGAGTCATCAGCGGCAGGAACAGGATCCCGCTTGGCGGGTGATAACGCCACGGTGCGGTCCGGCCCGCGGGGAACGCGGCGCCTCCCGGATCAGGGCTTCGGCACGGCCAGGCCGTTTTGCAGGATCGAGACCAGGCCGGCGGCGTCGCGCGGGGCGGGAGTGACCCAACGCGAGCCGTAGACCAGCTTGGGGACGCCGCCGATGCCGTCCCGCATCGTCTCGCCGAAGATGTGGATGCAGGTCCGCATGTACCGGTTGATCCACGGATCGTCCCAGGCGGCAGCGAACTTTGCCCGGCCCACCAGCTCGATCGCCTTGGCCTTCGCCGCATCCAGGCTGCGCGGATGCCAGCGGTCGCCGGAGTCAAAGGAGTACATCCAGCGATCGAAGACGGGAAACGCCCGGCGGTCGGCCACCCAGACGGCCAGGCCGATCCTGGCCAGTCCGCAGGAGTCCTTGAACTCGTCGGCGCCGCTGGGGATGTAGGGGTTGCACCGGCTGTTCAACGGCGCGGGGCACAGTGCAAAGGCGAGCTGGTTGTGGTAGCGGCGAATCGCCTCACCCAGCATCCAGTGCAATTGCTGGCAGTGAGGACATTCGTAATCGAAGAGCAGGGTGACGACGTAGGGGGCGTCCGGCGAGCCGATCAGCGGCACGGAGTGGGGATCGAGGGCGGGCAGAGTATCCGCCGATTTTCCCCCGCGATATGGGTTGGTGGGAGCGAATCCGACCTGGCTCGCTGCCAGGATGCCGGCCAGGGCCAGTCCGGACAGCACCCGGCTGATGATGCCTGCGCGGCCCAGCAGGCGTCGTGGGGCGGCGGGAGCGACCGTTCGGGCCGGCGTCGGCCCCGGAGCCGGCGGCGCGGTGCGGATTGGCTCGCCGTCGACTGGCCGGGAGGCGCGCCAGATCACCAAGGCCGCCAGGAGCAGGCCGGTGAGGTGCGTGGCCATGCAGTAGGGGCAGAAGGCGCCGACCATCCACTTCTGCACGACGGTGAACCACACGGCGCTGCCCGCGGCAGCCCCTACGAGCACCAGCAGGGCTTGCCAGGCCAGGCGCCGTATCGGTGCGACCGTGGAGGGCCCAATGGAGAGGCTGCAGACCAGCATCGCCAGATACGCCCCGGCCGCCAGGCCGCTCACGGGCACGACCCCGCCGATCGCGGACCATCGGCTGCTCAGCACCTGGTCGCACGAACCTACGCCGCCGCAGCCGATCATCGACCCGCCCCTCAGGTAGTGCCAGCTCAGGAAGCCGCTCAGCGCCAGGCCCAGCACGCTCAAACCGGTCAAAACCACGCGCCACCAGGGCCAGGAGCGTCGAAAACGAGCGGTTTGTTCGTCAGCAATCACCGTGCGTCATTCGCGGGCGTCCGTTTTCACCAAGGCCGCTCCCGGAGCAGGAAGCACCGCGCGGCCATTCATGGGTGGGCGGATTCGGGCTCGTCCCGCCTTCACTGGGACATCCGGAAGTATCGGTTCGGGGCGCCGGGAGTGGGAAGGTTGCCGCCGACCAGCGCCCCACCTTCGTGCGACCGGGTCAAGGCGGTGGTGAGGGTGATGCCGGTGCCGGCCACGTCCGCGCCGGCCGCATGCGCATACCGGAGCGAGGTGGAGACGGTGATGGTGGCCGGCCGGCCCGGGCGTCCCCGGAAGCCGGCCGGAAAACCGCGGGCGGTGGAGACGACCACCGCGGTTTCGAAATCTTTGCCGTGGTCGATGTTGATGGTCTGGCCCGGGCGAAAACCGAAAATGCTGTGAACGACGATCACGGTCGCACCGGGATCGGTCGCCGCGCCCACCGTGGTGCCACCGGACGTGCCGACCGCCGAGACGACGGCGCTCTCCTGGTCCTTGCCCGTGCCGACCGTGATCGTCTGGCCGGGTTCGAATCCCTCGACCTGCACGACTTTGATATTGGCCGTTCCCGCGGCCGCCATGGTCGCCAGGGCGGTGACGGGCTGCACCACAAAGTCACTGCCGTTGTTGTCGGTGTCGTGGCCGTCCGGGAAGCGGCCCACGCTCCGGTCGGCGATGTCGGCCGGCCCGGGGGGCTCCCAGAAGGGCCGGGAGCGCGTGGGCGTGGGCGCGTGATTCCCGTTCGCCGCGGGCCCGGAGGCGGCCTGATAACCCTCCGCGGCCCAGGGATCGGCGAGGAGGCCGTAGTTGAGGCTGTCGACGACCTGGCCGGTGCCGTTGCGCAGCACCATGCTGCCGGCGTAAACCTGGCGATTGGGCCGGGTCTGATCCGGTCCGGAAAGGGCGGGGCCGCCGAACCATTGATCGGGCGCCGGAGAACCCTGGTAGCCCGCGGTCGTGACGCGGGGGTCGCGCACCACCGCGTTGATCGCGTGGTCGTGGGCCAGGGGCCGGTCGAGCGTGATGCCGGTGCCCAGCGCCATGACCGGCTCGTTGCTCGAATGGGCAAAAGCCGTCGCCGGCTCGAAGCTGATCCCGGTTCCCCGCACGCTGAAGGGCATGTTGGCCGCATGGTTGAACTTCAGCGGGGCCGTCAGGTCGAGGCCGGTGCCCGGATTCTCGCCCTCCTTCAACGGCCCGCGGAACGTGCTGTGGACCGACGCCGTGCCGACATGGGCCACCGTGACCGTCTCGATGCCGTGTCCGACGCTGTCGATGTCGAGCCGGATCTTGTCGCCGGCCGAAATGTCGTCGACGGACGAAACCTTGATGTTGGTGTCGCCGGCTTTCGCGTCCGCCGACAGGTAGGCTTGCGTGCCCGGCTTGCCCACGGCGGTGACCGTGGCCACTTCATATCGCTCCACCGTATTATCCACAGCCGGGTAGGTGGCGCCGTAGCCGAGGGCAATCTTCTCGCCGACCGCGAAGCCGGACATGTGCGTGACCGGCACGTTGGTCGAACCCGGCGGAATGGTGATGACCGGACCATCGGGAAGGGGCTGCCATAGCGTCGTGGCGCCGCTGGCCGCCGTCCCGAGCCGGGCGATCGTGCGGGTCTCCATGCCGGCGCCGGTGCCGATCTCGATCGGGTCGCCGACCTTCATGCCGGCCGTGCTCCGGACGTAGAGCGTGGAATCGCCCTGATGGGCGGGGACCGCGAGGCCGGAATCGGCGAGGCCCAGCAGGTAGAAGCCCTTGGCCTTGAGTTTGGTCCCCTCCGGGATCTTCACCGTCGAAAAGATCGCTTCCTCGGCGGGGTGGTTGGTCAGCGTCCAGTTGGATATGTCGACAGCCCGGGAGCCAGCATTGTAGAGCTCGATGAACGAATCCGTCGGGTTGAGGGGCACGCCGGTGGTGATGCGGAATTCATTGATTTTGACTGGTCTGACATTCCGCACTTTCTCGGCGGTCGTCTCGGATTGACTCGCGCCGCTGGCCGGGTCCGTCCAGGAGGCGTGTCCGACCAGGTCGCCGTTAAAGGGCGTCGGTCCCGAGGTGACCTTGAAGATCGCGTTCACCATGGCGCCCGGTGCGATTGGGCCCGCAAACGTCGCCGCCGTGTTGGTCGTACCGGCGACCGCGGCGGTCCACCCCGACGGCACGGCGATGCGCAGCTTGACGTCGGTCACAGGCGTCCCCGCCGTATTGGTGAACGTCACCGTGGTGTCCTGCGAGGACTGCGGCGAGAAGGTCTGGAGTCCGGGCGGCCGGGCGGTGGCCGACGCCGGGGCCAGCCGGAGCCGCTGCACGTTGTAGCCGGCCGCGACGATGTTGGCCTG
>JBJKRV010000012.1:0-6364 GCA_046704465.1 Opitutaceae bacterium
GGCCGAACGTCTGGTCGCCCTTGCCCGACGGCGGGATCCCCGGATCGGGGTGAGCCCGCCGGCCCGGAAACGCCGACGGCGTTGAGCCCATGTGGTCTTCTGCCTTGGTGCGCCGTGCTGCGCAGGCGTCCAGCGGGCGCCGTTCGAAAAACCCGGAAGGGTGCGCCGGCGTCGCCCGTCGCGAGTGAAGGCCGGACCGGATGAAAAAGCGGAACGGCGAGGCGGCGCATCCACCTTCGATTTGGCTTCCGGCGGAGCGTTGGGTCGTTCTCGGTCGGAATGACGGGGATCGCGAAGGCGGTTCGGAGGAACGCCGCAGCGCATCTACGCTTGAACTGGAACGGGGGCTGGGGTCAGGCCGTGGCGACGCATGATTTCCCCCATCTTTACCCGGTCGGGCGGCCCGCCCGGCGCCGCCTTGATCGCTGCGGCAACCTCGCGGAAGTATTGCGGGCCGAGTGCCGCCGGCGTGATCACGCACAAGGCCTTCGCGTCGTGGATTCCATGGTTGTCAAATCGGTGCACGGCGCAGCGCGGAATGCAAAGCGCTTGTCCCGGACCGACGTCGTTCGGCTGACCTTCAACCGTCCAGGTCAGGACTCCCTCGACGCCGTAGACGGTTTCCTCGAAATGGTCATGGCTGTGGGCCGGACCCGCCAGGCGTTGCCCGGTCGGAACGAGAACCTCAAATGCCGCGACGCTGCCGTTGGAGTTCTCACCGGTGACCAGGAAACGAACCGTGAGTGGACCGAGACGGATGGTTTCGCCGGCTGGATTGATGCGGGGGCTGTCAACCTCTGATGTCATGTGGGTCTCCTTTCAACAGGCGTTTCGCTGCGGATCCTCTCGAACGGTGCATCCAGGGGCAGTCACATTTGACCACGTCGGAGCCCTGCATTCGCGAATCCTCGGTTGGTTTTGCTGGATCACGTCGTCTTCGTGTGGTAAACGTCGTTTACGAAATCAACGGTAAACTGCATTTATAATAGATCTCAAGCGAAAAATGCCGGACGCGATCAAATCTGACACCATGCTCATCGGGGCCTTGCTGCGGGTTCCGGGACAGGCCATCCATCGCCGAATCATCAAGGAGCTCAACCTCGACGGCTTCAAGGGACTCCAAGTGCCGCATATGGCCGTGCTGCAGTTTCCGGGGCCGGACGGCGTCCGCCCCGGCATGCTCGCCGAGCGATCCGGCATGAGCAAACAGGCCATGAACCAGTTGCTGCGAAGCCTTGAAAAGGCCGGGTATGTCGTCCGGTCCGATGCGTCCGATGACGGTCGCGCGCGGGTGGTGCGCCTGACCAAACGAGGGCAGGCCGCGTATGCGAAGATCCACGAGATTCTGCGCGTCATCGAACGCGAGTGGAGCGCCGAACTCGGACCGGAGGATTTCAACCGACTCAAGGCCCTCCTGCTTCGCGTCTGGACAGGCCCGCTGATTCGCTAGACCGGGCGCCTTGCGCGGGCCGGCGCGAGAGCGCCTCAACCGGCGCCTTCGAGCACGGCGGCTTCCCGCTCGCGCCGGAACTGCCCCGTGTAGAGTTCGTGGTAGTGCCCGCGGCGGCGCAGCAATTCCTCGTGCCTGCCGGCCTCCTCGATTTTGCCGCGGTTGATCACGAGGATGCGGTCGGCGCGCCGGATGGTGGACAGCCGGTGGGCGATGACAAAGCTGATGCGTCCGGCCAGCATGCGCTGGAGTCCGGCCTGGATGGCCTGCTCGGTCTCGGTGTCGATCGACGACGTGGCCTCGTCCATCACGAAGATCTGGGGACGGGCCAGCAGCGCCCGGGCGAACGACACGAGCTGCTTCTGACCGGTCGAGAGGCGGCTGCCGCCCTCGCCGACCTCGGTGTCGTAGCCGTGCTCCATCCGCGAGATGAAGTCGTGGGCGTTGACCAGGCGTGCGGCCTCCTCGACCTCGGCGTCGGTGGCCTCGAGGCGGCCGTAGCGGATGTTCTCCCGGACGGTGCCCTTGAAGAGGTGCGGCGTCTGCAGGACGATGCCGAGCTGGGCCTGCAACCACAGCAGGCTGCGCCGCCGGTAATCGACGCCGTTGAAAAGCAGTTCGCCCCCGGTCGGCTCGTAGAACCGGCACAGCAGCGAGACGATCGTGCTCTTGCCGCCGCCGCTCTGACCGACCAGGGCGATCGTCTGGCCGGCGTGGACCGTCAGGTTGAAATCGCGCAGCACGGGGCCGCCGCCGTCGTAGGCGAAGGTGACGTTCCGGAATTCGACCGACTCGATCTTCGCCGGATAGCCGTCCGGCGCGAATCCCGCCTCCGGCGCCGATCCGGTGCCGCCGCGATCGAACCGCTCCAGGCGCTCGCGCACCTCCGCCGAGTCCTTGATCGCGGGTTCGGTGGCGAGCAGTCCCATGACGCGCTCGCCGGCCGCCTGCGCCGCCTGCATTTCGGCGAGGATGCGCGCCATCTGGTTGATCGGATTGAAAAACTGGCCCGCGAAATTGATGAAGGCGACCAGGGTGCCCAAGGTCATGCCGCCGACGGTGACCAGGTGCCCGCCGCCCCAGAGGGCGAGGCCGGCCGCCAGGCTCCCGAGGGTCATGACGATCGGAAAATACACCGCCGCCTGGCGGGCGTTGCGGACCGAGGCCGTGAACATGTCGCGGCTCAGCCGCTGGAATTCCTCCAGGTTCTCGGCCTCGCGCACGAGCGTCTTGGTCGTGCGCACGCCCTGGATCGCCTCGTTGTAGCCGGCGGTGTTCTGGGAGTTGTAGCGCCGGATGTCGCGGTGACTGAGGAGCATCGCGCGCTGGAAGTAGCGGCTGATCACCGCCAGGGGTGGCAGCACGGCCAGCACCACCAGGGCGAGCCGCCAGTTCATCAGCAGCAGGCTGGCGGCGATCATGATCACAAACGACACGCCCCACGTCAGGTCGAGCGTGCCCCAAGCGATGATGCGCGCGAGGCGGTCGCAATCGGAGGTCAGCCGCGTGATGAGCCAGCCGATCGGCCGGTGGTCATAGTAGGCGAATTCCAACTCCTGCAGCCGGTCGAAACCCTGCCGCCGGATGTCGTGGCCCATGTGATTGGAGATCCGGCCGGCCATCTCGATGAAGACCCACACGCCCGCGCTCAACAACACAGTGATGGCGCCGTACATCGCGACGTAGGGCCACAGGTGTGCGTGGACGCCGTGCTGGACGACCGCGTCGATCACGAAGCGGGTGACCTGGGCGTAGGAGGCGTCCAGACCCGCGATCAGGGCCGCCGTGATCATGAGCGGGACCAGGTAGCGCTTCAGGCGCCGGGCGTGCTGAAACACCTTCCACCACAGCCCGGCGTCAAGGCGGGGCTGGAATTCGTCTTCGGGCAGGATGGCGGCGGGCATGGCGGGAGGAGGGAAGTGGAAGGGCGGGAAAGAGGAAAAGTGGAGTTACACGGCGTCGAGCTCGCGGCGGAATTCGACCGCGAGGCTGGTCTGGATCTGCCAGAGCCGGCGGTAGAGACCGTCGACCTGCGCCAGGTCGGCGTGGTTTCCGTTCTGGATCACGCGGCCGCGGTCGAGCACGAGAATGCGGTCGGCGTGGGTGAGCGTGGACAGCCGGTGGGCGATGATCAGGGTGGTGGCACGGCCGCGCCGGCTCCGGAGGGCGTCGATGATCAGCGTCTCGGTCTCGCTGTCGACGGCGCTCAGGGCGTCGTCGAGAATCAGGATCGGCGGATGCTTGAGGATGGCCCGGGCGATGGCCACGCGCTGGCGCTGGCCGCCGGAGAGGGTGATGCCCCGTTCGCCGATGAGCGTGTCGTAGCCCTCCTCGAAACCGAGAATGGTGTCATGAATGCACGCGGCGCGGGCGGCCTCGGCCACCTCGTGGTCGGGAGCGTCGCCGCGGCCGAGGCGGATGTTGTCGCGCAGGGTCTTCGAGAAGAGGAAGGGTTCCTGCATGACCGTGCCGATCTGCCGGCGCACCCACGGACGCGGGAGGCCGGACAACTCGAGGCCGTCGAGGCGGATCGAACCCTGCGTGTAGTCGTAGAGGCGCAGCAGGAGGTGGATGAGCGTGGATTTGCCCGCGCCCGAGGGACCGAGGATCGCCAGGGTTTCGCCCGGCGCGACGTCGAACGACAGGCCGTTGAGCGCACCCCGTTCGCCGTCGCCCGCAACCGCGGCGTGCGAAAAATGCAGGTCGCGCACGGAGATGGCGCCGCGCAGCGTCGCCGGCAGGACGGCGGCGGGCGGTTCGGACTCGCGGGGCTCGTCGAGGATCTCGCCGATGCGTTTGAGGGCCACCGCGGTCTTGCCGACCTCGGTGAGGATCCGGCCCATCTGGCGCACGGGCCAGAGCATGGTGCCGAGGTAGGCGAGGAAGGCGAAGAGCACGCCGACCGACAGGGCGCCGGTCGTGATCCAGTGCGCGCCCACCAGCAGGGTCAGGCCGAGCTGGCTCATGGCCACCAGGTCGGAGAGCGACCAGTACCACGCCATCAGCCGCAGCAGGTGCAGGCTGCGGTCGCGGTAGGCGGCGTTGGGGCCGGCAAACTTGCGCCGCTCGAATTCCTGGCGGGCGAAGGCGCGCACCACCCGGATGCCGGTCAGGTTTTCCTGGATGACGCCGGTGAGCGCGCCCTCGGCCTCGTCGACGCCCTTGAAGACGTGCCGGACGCGGCCGAAGTAGATGTAGCCGTAGAGCACGAGCGGGCCGATGAGCGCGAACGACACCGCCGTCATGCGCGGGCTGAGCGCGAGCATGAGCGGGATCGCGACGGCGGTGAGCAGCGCGGCGTTGGCCAGCTCCATCACCTGCACCGCGAGAAACTGACGCAGGGTTTCGACGTCGCTGGTGCAGCGCTGCACCAGATCGCCCGTGTTGGAGCGGTCGTGGGTGCGTGCGGGCAGGTGGTTGAGGTGGTCGTAGAGGGTATCCTTGAGGCGCCGGGCGATGCCGGCGGACGCGGTCGCCGCGTCGCGTCCCTTGAGGTAGGCAAAAACGCCGCCGAGCGCCGTCAGCAGCACCATCGCGACGGGCGCGAGCCAGAGGTGGGCCCGGAGCGTGGCCGGGCCGCCGAGCAGCGCGAGCAGGATGCGCAGCGGCGCCCCGAGGTCGTCGGCCGCGGGTTTGCCCGCCACCGCGTAGTCGATCGTCACCGTTCCGATCAGCGGCACGAGGTAGTTGAACGCGGTGGCGCCGAGCAGGGCCCCAATGGCGGCGACATAGCGCAGCCGCTGGCCGCGCATCAGCCGCCAGACGAGGCCGGCCGGAAATGTCGCTTCGGATGCCATGGGAGGGAGAAGGTGGGCGGAGGAGGGTGGGTGCGGAAAAACGAAGAGGCCCGCTCGGAAGGAGCGGGCCTGGCACACGGCAGTGGGAGGGTCTGGTTCGTGGCGGCCCGCTCGTCGATTCGGGACGGGCCGCGAACAACATCCTAGGAAGTCATCGGGCGACCCGAGTAGCCGGACGGAACGTCGGCGGCAATGATGAGTTCGGTAAGGCGGGTCATAGAGGATTCCCCGTGGGGGGAGTGCGGAGGTTTAAAACGGCCGGACGGATCACGCGCAAGCGAAATATATCCGGGCCCATGCCGTCGGCGCCGAAATCCGCCTGCGCCCGCACCTCATCCTTCCTCACGCAGGACGGCGAGCGGCGGATGGTCGCAGATGCCGCGGCTGGACAGCATGCCGGTCGCCAGGGTCAGGGCCACCACCGCGGCCACGGCCGCGAGCAGGAGCCAGGGCGGCACGATCGCGCCGGTCCGGAACACGTGCCGCATGAGCAGACTGTCGGCGCCGACCGCCAGCGCGGCGCCGATAGCGGCGGCGAGGCCGCCCAGCACGCCGTATTCGACCAGCAGGATGCGCCGGACCTGGCGGCGGGTCGCCCCGAGGGTGCGCAGCAGCACACTCTCCCGCACCCGCTGGAAGCGGGCGGTGAACACCGCCCCGGCCAGGACCAGCACGCCGGTGGCGACCACGAACGCCGCCATGAACTTCACCACCAACGCCACCTTGGCGAAGATGTCGTCGAAGGTTTCCAGGACGAGCCGCAGGTCGATGGCCGAGATGTTCGGGTAGGCGCGCACCACCGCCTGCTGCACCGCCGCCGACTGGGCGGGCGACCGCACCCGCAGGGCGAGGACGTGAAACTGCGGCGCCTGCTCCAGCACGCCGTCGGGGAAGACGACGAAGAAGTTGGGTTCGAAGCGCCGCCATTGCACGGTGCGCAGGCTGGAAATCTCGGTTTCGACCGGCACGCCCTGCACGTTGAACGTGATCCGGTCGCCCACCTTCACGTGGAGGTCGCGGGCGAGCCCCTGCTCCACCGAGATCGGCACGACGGCCGTGCCCGGCGCCACCCGGCCGACGAAGCGGCCCGCAATCACCGCCTCGGAGTCGCTTAGGT
>JBJKRV010000013.1:0-7973 GCA_046704465.1 Opitutaceae bacterium
TCTCACCATCGTCCATTGCGAGGCGCCGGCATGGGTCGGAGTGAAGCTGCGGCGCGAAGGGCGGCGGGTGGCTGCCGATTTTGAGGATTGGTACTCCGAGGATCTTCTTCCCTCGGACCGCCGTCATCGCCCCCTCACCCTGTTGCGGCAGGTCGAGCGCCAACTGTTGCACGAGGCCGCGTATGTCACGACCACTTCCGCCGCGATGGCCGCAGAACTCCACCGTCGTTACGGCGGATTGATGCCCGATGTCATCCGCAACGTCTTTCCGCTGCCACCGCCGCCCCGGCCGCGGCCGGCGGACCATATTCCGGAGTTTGTCTGGATGTCGCAGACCGTCGGGCCCGGACGTGGACTCGAGAGTCTCCTCGCGGTGTGGGGCGCACTCAAGGTACCCGCCGGGATCCGCTTCATCGGCCGGGTCGACCCCGACTTTCGGTCCAGGCTCGTGGCCCGGGTGCCGGCCGACCGCCGGGACTCCATGAGCTTCGAACCGTTCGTCCCGCCCGACGCCCTGCCCGCCAGGCTGGCGTGCGCCGACGTCGGCCTCGCGCTCGAATCGACTGATCCGCCCAGCCGGAACCTCACCACAACGAACAAGCTTTTCCAGTACCTCGGGGCCGGGCTCGCGGTGATGGCCACTCCGACCGCCGGTCAGCGCGAGATCTTTGCCGCCATGCCGGACATTGGCTGGCTCGACGACCTGTCGGACCCGCCGGCCAGCGCAGCCCGAATCGAAGCCATTCTGCGCGATCCGGCGAAATTGGGCCGGATGCAGGCGGCCGCCCGGGCTGCCGCCGAGTCGGCCTACTCGTGGGAACGCGAAGCTCCGCGTCTGCTTCAAATCGTCGACCGTGCCCTCGCCGGTTGAATCCCGGTGCTTCCGCCCTGTCCTCAGCTGGTCCCGCCGTGAACATGGCTGCTCCGCGTTACGCGGTGGTCCTGACCGCATGCCTCCGGCCCGCGCCGGACTTTGCGGCAAGCCTCGTCCGCACCGACCCGGCGGTCCGGCTGGCCGATTATCGGGAGGCGCTGCGATTCTGGCTCCACCTGCCCGACCGTCGCCTTGACCGGATCATCTTCCTGGAAAACACCGGCGCCTCCCTCGATGGCCTCGAGGATCTCACCCGCCACGACAATCCGTTCGAACGCCCGTGCGAATTCTGCTCGTTCGAGGCCAATGACATTCCGCCCGGTTTGCACTATGGCTACGCGGAATACCGCATGCTGGACCTCGGCCTGGAGCGGAGCCGGCTCTGGCCGACGGTCGGGCATGTCATCAAGGCGACGGGCCGCTACCGCTTTCCCCGCATCTCCCGCCTGCTCGATCGTCTGCCGCCGGACTGCGTCGTGGCGGCGGACGCGCGCCACAACCGACGCCTCGTACCCAAGCCCCAATATATCGTCACTGCGCCACTCTGGGTCGCCCGCCGCGACTTCTTCGAGCAGCATCTGAGACGGGCCTATCTCCGCATGCATCCCCCGCCGCCCCACCGGGGCCAGTTTATCGAGGACGTGCTTTACGACGTTCTCATGCCGCTGCGGGAGCAGCCGGGCGTGCTGCTGCGCTGGCCGGTGAACTGCGATCCCCAAGGCGTCGGGGCCAACGGCGACGATTATGACGCGCCGCGCCGCCGGGTCCTCCGCTGGCTCCGTGCGGCCGGGCGCCGCGTCCTGCCACACTGGTGGTTCTGACAACATCTCCCAACCTGGCTTGAAACGCCTGCTGCTCGTATCCCCGGGGTTTGCGCCGGCCAACACGGCGGACTCGCACCGCGCCCGCCTGAGCCTGCCGCACTGGAAAGACCTCGGCTGGGAAGCCGAGGTGCTGGCCGTCCGGGGCAGCGACGTCGAGGCCCCGCAGGAGCCCGAGTTGCTCGAAACCATTCCCTCCGGAACGCCGGTGCACCGGGTCCGGGCGTGGCCGTTGCCGCTGGCGCGTCGTCTCGGATTCGGCACTCTCAGTTGGCGGGCCCTTGGGGCCATCCGGCGGACCGGCGACCGGGTGCTGGCGCAGCGGAAATTCGACCTGGTGTTCTTCTCCACCTCCCAGTTCGGCCTGTTTCCTCTGGGACCACGCTGGCTTCGGACCGCCGGCGTGCCGTACGCGCTGGATTTTCAGGATCCATGGGTGACCGCCTATTACGAGCAGCCCGGAGCACCGCGTCCGCCGGGGGGATGGAAATACCGCCTGGCACGCCGGAAGGCGCTGCGGGCCGAGCCCGGCTGCCTGCGCGCCGCCGCCGGCGTGGTGAGCGTCTCGGCCCGGTATCTCGACGACTTCGAAGCACGCTATCCCTGGTTCGACCGGAGCCGCGCCTGCGAGCTGCCGTTTTCGGCCGCCGACACCGACTTCGCCCGGCTCAGGGTCGAGGCGCCCGGACACACGCCGACGCTGGCCCAAGACCGCAGGCACCTGGTGGCGGTCGGCGCCGTCGGCCCCTACATGCGCCGATCGCTCGAGGCACTCTTTCGCGCCGTCGCCCGAATCCATCGCGAAGGACCGGCCGCGCCCCGCCTGCAGATCCATTTCATCGGAACCTCCTATGCCGCGACGGGGCCGGAATCGGTGGCGCCCCTGGCGCGCCACGCCGGGATAGCCGAAGGCGTCGATGAACATCCGCGCCGGATTCCGTATCTTGATGCTCTCCGCTGGATGCTGGCGGCCGATGCCCTTTTGGTTCTGGGTTCCGACGATCCCGGATACGTGCCCTCCCGTCTCGCCAACCTGCTCTGGGCCGAAAAACCGGTGCTGGCCGTCGCCGAGCCTTCCAGCGCGCTGGCCAGCCGGCTGAACGAATGGGGACAGGCCGCCGCGCTGGTTCCGGATGACGACAGTCTCCGACGTTGGTTGCTCCGGTTTCTGACACCCGACCCGCCAGCATTTTCACCGCCGTCTCCCCGGTGGCGCGACCTTCACTCGAGTGGAGGCATGACGCGCCGCCTGGCGGAGTTTTTCGGCGAATGCCTCGCGCGTGTGGCGTCCCGTCCCCGATCCGCCCCATGAAACGCCCCCGGAATCCCCTCGCCTCCGCTCCGTCCCTGGCATCGAGCCGGCGCCTGTTTCAACTCGGACTGGCCGCCGTGGTGGCGGCCTGCGTCTATTTTGCCTATGCGTCGCCCCTGTCCGATCCAAACCAGGTGGCGATGGGGCTGGCCATGCTTGTGCTCTCCGCCATCCCCGCGTTGCTGTGGGCGCTTCACGCCCAGCGCCATTTTCCCGCCTTTGAGATCTTCATGCTCACGGGGATCAACTTCTATGCGATCCCGATGTTGAGTGGCCAGCCGGCGGCGTTTGCCTTTCCCGACCGGGCCGTGACCGACGCCGCGCTCGTGGTGCTTCTCTTCCAGGCTTGTGCCATCGCGGCCTTCCTGGCGGCGCGGGGCCGACGCGCCCAAGATCCGCTGCTGACCCGTCCGCTGCTGCCCGACCGCCTGCTGTATCAGACCCAGGCCGGAATGTGGCTCACCACGGCTTACCTCTGCATCTCGAATTTCACCTCGGTGATCCCGTACAACGTGGAGCCGATTCTGCGCGCGATCTTCATCGGCGTCGGCATCGTCAGCGCCTTCGTCCAGGCCCGGCTCTGGGGCGAAGGAAAATTGGACCGGACGGGGAAGACAATTTGCGCCGTCAACCTGTCGGTCCAGGTGATCCTCTTCTTCTCGACCCTGTACCTGATCAACGGGATCTCGATGGTCACCCTCTTCCTGATCGCCTACGTGACGGCCAGCCGTCGCCTGCCGCTGGCGTTTCTCGCGGTCTTCGTTCCGCTCGTGGCCGTGTTGCACAACGGCAAGTCGGCCATGCGCGAAATCTACTGGCACGAGGACCCGCAGGCGCGCCCGACTCTGTTCGAGCTGCCGGCCTTCTATGGACAGTGGTTCTCCTTCGGACTCAGCCGTCCGCCCGGCCTCCATCACGACACGTCGCTCACCGAGAACCTGCTCGAGCGCGCGGCGCTGTTTCACATGGTGTGCCTCACGGTCGACCGCATCCCCGCGTACGAGCCGTTCATGGATGGCGAGACCTACCAGGACATTCCGGCGCAGCTCGTGCCGCGCATCCTGTGGCCGGGCAAGCCCAGTCCGGCCCAGAGCAATTCGCGCCTCGCCATCTACCTCGGCCTCGTCACCGAGCAGACGGCCAGTTCGGTCTCGATCGCCTTCGGCTTCATCGCCGAGGCCTACGCCAATTTCGGCTTCGTCGGCGTGGCGGTGCTCGGCCTGGTTTTGGGCTGGGGCTACAAACGCATGTCCCTGCTTGGACAAAATGCACCCCAATTCTCCGCGCTGGGCCTCTTTCTGATCCTGCTGACCGCCTGGAGCTTCCAGGTCGAGCAGGTCATGGCCATCTGGCTGACCTCGTTGTTCCAGGCAACCGTGGTCATTGTCGGCCTGCCGCTGGCCGTGCGCGCGTTCCTGGATCGCCGCTGAAAACCCGACCCGCATTCGCCGTTTCCCCGTCCGGATCCTGCCGCCGATGACTCCCCGCCGGCTCGCGATCGTCCTTTCGCATCCCACGCAATACTACAGCCCGTGGTTCCGCTGGCTGCGCACCCGCGCCGGCATCGATTTCCGCGTCTTCTATCTTTGGGATTTCGGCGTGACCCGCCGCCGTGATCCGGAGTTCGGAGTCGATCTGGCCTGGGACGTGGATCTTCTCGGCGGCTACGCTTCCGAGTTCGTACCCAACCGCGCGCCTCGCCCGGGCAGCGACCGTTTCCTTGGGCTGCGCAACCCGGAGCTTCCGGCGCGGCTGGATGCCTGGAAGCCGGACGCGCTGCTGCTCTTTGGCTACAAATACGCGACCCACCTCCGGTGCATCCACTGGGCCCGCCGGCGCGGGGTTCCGCTGATCTTCCGGGGCGACTCCCACTGGCTGGGACGGAAGCCGCCCGGCCCGGCGCGCCGCCTTCTTCTGCGCGCGCTTTACCGGCAATTCGCGGCCGTCACCTACGTCGGCGCCGCCAACCGGGCCTACTTTGAGAGCTTCGGAGTGCCGGCGGCCCGGCTTTTCTTCTGTCCCCATGCCGTCGACTCGAGTCTGTTCGACCCCGGGCGACCCGATCTCCGGGCCGCAGCGACCCGGTTGCGGGAGGAGCTCGGCCTCGTTCCGGAACGCCGCGTGGTGCTTTTCGCCGGCAAGCTGGTTGCGCGCAAGCAGCCCGAGGCCCTGCTCGACGCCTTTCTGACGGCGGCTCCGCGCGACACCACCCTGATCATCGTCGGCGATGGCGCGGAAAAGGCCGGGTTGGAAGCGCGAGCCGCGCAGACGCCGACCGCTGACGTGCGCTTCCTTCCGTTCGCCAACCAGAGCGAGATGCCCGCACGCTACCTGCTGGCCGACCTGTTTGTCCTGCCCTCCCGCGGTCACTCGGAGACTTGGGGGCTGGCCGTGAACGAAGCCATGCACATGGGCGTTCCCTGTCTGGTCAGCGACGTGGTCGGCTGCCAACTGGATCTTGTCGCCGACGGCGACACCGGCTGGGTTTTCCGGGCGGACGACCGCGCTCAACTCGCCGACAAGCTCCGCGAGGCCTTGGACACCATCCGCCAAGATCGCGACGGCATCCGCTCCCGCGTATCGAACCGCGTTGCGGGCTACACGTACGTGCAAACCACGGCCGGTCTCCTCCAGGCGCTCGAGGTCGCTGCCGCCCCGCGCTGACATGAAGATCAATGTCGCCATGGGATTCTTTCTCCCGGTGCCCCCGCTCGCCGGCGGCGCGACGGAAAAATCCTGGCACGGGCTGGCGCGCGAATTCGCCGCCCGTGGTCACAGCGTCACCGTGCTGAGCCGCCACTGGCCCGGTCTGCCCGCGGCGGAACAGGCCGGCGGCGTCAACCATGTGCGGCTTCGGGGCCATGCGCACACCGCCAATCTCGGACGGAACCTTTGGCTCGATCTTCTCTGGAGTTGGCGGGTATGGCGGCGCCTGCCCCGGGCGGACGTCACCGTCGCCCATTGCGTGGCTCTGCCGGTCTGGCTGGGCTCGTTCCCCCGCGGCGCGGGGCGGGTCGTGGTTCAGCCGGGTCGGATCCCAAAGGGACAGTTCCGCCTCTATCGCAAACTCGATCGCATCCTGGCGGTGAGTTCCGTGGTGCGCGATGCCGTGCTGGCGGAGAACCCGCACTGGGCCCGGGCCTTGCGCGTGGTCGGGTATCCGATCAACTATGGCCTGCTGGCGCAGTCGCGCGCCACCCCGCCGGCCGGTGAACCATTGACCATCGGGTATGTCGGCCGGCTCCACCGCGAGAAAGGCCTCGAATTGCTGATTGACGCCGCCTGCCGCCTGGCCGGACGTTCCGACCTGCCGGACTGGCGCCTGTTGCTCTGCGGCCCTCGCGAAATCGCCAAGGGAGGTTCCGGTCCTGAATTCACGCAAGCGCTGGAAACCCGTCTTGCCGCCCATGTGTCGCCCGACCGATTTGCGGTGCGCGAGCCCGAGTTCACCGAAGAACGGCTGGCCGCGGTTTACCGCGAGTTCGACATCTTTTGCTATCCGAGCCTGGCCGCCCGCGGCGAAACCTTTGGCGTCGCGGTCCTCGAGGCGATGGCGGCCGGCGCTGCTCCGGTGGTCTCGAGTCTTCCCAGTTTCGACGACTTCATTCGGTCCGGAGAAAACGGCGTCCGGTTTGCCCACGCCGGTCCGGGCGCCGCGGACCGACTGGCCGGGGAGCTTGCCGGGCTGCTGGTCGACGCTCCCCGGCGGCGCCGGTTCGCGACCGCGGCCCAAACGATCGCCGCGAATTACGCCTTTCCCGCCATGGCCGATCGCCTGCTGGCCGACTTTTCAACGTTGCTGCCGGCGCCCGGCCGGCAAATCTGAATCCCGCATGTCGGAATCCCGGCCATACTTGGGTCAGGGCTGCGTGACGCCCTATTCCCGGGGAGAGATCGTGCGGCAATGGGTGTGGACGCTGGTCCAAAGCACGCTGTTTCGCTGGAGTCCCCGTCCATGGCACTGGTGGCGTGCGTGGTTGCTCACGCGGTTCGGCGCGGACATCCCGGCTCCCGGCCGCGTCGTCATCTTCCCGACCGCCCGGGTCTATTTCCCCTGGAAGCTGTCGCTCGCACCGCGCGCCATGGTCGGACGCCACGTCAACCTGTACAACCTCGACCGCATCTCGATCGGATATGGCGCCAACCTCAGCCAATGCTGCCATCTCTGCGCTGGCACCCACGATTACACCCGCTGGGACATGCCGCTTGTCGCGCGACCGATTCACATCGGCGACAATGCCTGGTTGGGAGCGGATGTCTTTGTCGGCCCGGGAGTCACGATTGGCGAACTCTGCGTTGTCGGCGCCCGTTCCGTCGTGGTCAAAGACCTGCCGCCCCGCAAGGTCTGCGCGGGCCATCCCTGTGTGCCGTTCAAAGAGCGCCCGGAGCCCGGTTGATTGAAACTCTGCCACATTGTTCCGAGCCTTGAGGAAAGGTACGGCGGGCCGTCAAGGTCGGTGCGGGCGCTGGCTGCCGCGTTGGCCCGGCTGGGCGATCAGGTCGACCTGCTGGCCACGCGCCCCGGACCCGATGCGGAGCCGGTGGCGGACGGTTCGCTGCGTGTGTGCGAATTTCGCCGCGGCCGCCCGCGCTTTGCGTGCCCTGCCGCCGGCCTCCGCGAATGCCTCAGCGGTCACAACTATGATTGCATCCATCATCACTCGCTCTGGCTGCGCACGCTCCACTACGCCCATCGCGCCAGCCTGGCGACCGGCGCGCCGCTGGTGATCTCGCCCCGCGGCATGCTGAGCGACTGGGCGTGGCACCACCACCGGTGGAAAAAATGGCTGGCGGCGCGACTGATCCATCCGGGAGCGATGTCCGGCGCCCGCGGGTGGCACGTCACCAGTCGGGAGGAGAGCGAGGATCTCCGTCGGCGCGGCTACGGACAAACGCTGTGCCTCGCCCCGAACGGCGTCGGGGCACCGGCAGCGGCCGAGGTGACGCTAGCGCATGAGACCTGGAT
>JBJKRV010000014.1:0-6979 GCA_046704465.1 Opitutaceae bacterium
TTCAGGATCCGATCGGAACCTAAATGTGGCAGCGGCCCGAAAAGGACGCCGGAGGGCGGTGCCGCCGGGCGGGAATGGCTGCCGCCTTGCATTTGGATCCTCGGCGTCCGCCGCGTGCTGCCGCGAAGAATCAGCCGGCGCCCCTCAGGGTGCGGCCGAAAAGACGCGATAGCTGTGCGGCATCAGGTGGACCTCGAAGGTCGTGCGCGGCGGCTCGTCCTCGTCCCGGTGTGATTCCGGCGCGGGCGCCTGCGCGTGAAGCTCGCCGCCGCCGGTCAGATCGTGGAGGACGGTGACGCCACCGGTGAGGGAGACGCGCGCATCCGCCTCGTGATCGAGATACGACTCGACGATGAAGGTGTGGTTGTCGTACGCGTAAAGCGCCACCTGGCTCGGCCCGTCGAGGCGCACGAAGAAATGCCGCATCACGACGTCCTTGACGGCACTGGTAACCGCGGGCGGCAGCGCGTAGAGGTTGCGGAAGTTGTCCGGGATCGTCCACACGTACAGCACGCCGCGGGCATAGCGGTCCATCAGGAGGAGCGGATAGCCGTTGCCGTTTTCCCGGGCGCTGACCAGCGCCCAGGCATCGTTGGTGAAGAACCGGATCTCGGGGAAGAGGATGCCGCGGCCACCCGCTTCGTTGCCGACCGCGATGCGGTTGCCGGCGCCGAACCCGGTGGAGTAATCCTGGGCGAGGACCTGGTGGTCCGTGTAGCGCAGTTCGACGATGTCGTTGATTCCGCGCCCTTCGAGCGCATGGAGCAGGCCGGAGGTGATGATCACCGATTTTCCCGCCTCCAACTGGCCCTTGATCTTGGCGACGATGTCGGGATCGCAGGCGGCCGAGGCGGTCAGCAGCACCGGATCGGCGCCGGTGGGGAAGGTCGGATGCAGGTCGATCGGAATGCCGATCATGCCGAGGTAATTGTGCAGGAAGTCCTCGCCGGTGGAGTTGTACGGCTTGTAGCAGGCGATGCCGATGGGGTGGCCGAGCCGGCCGACGACCCCGTCCGCCTGGGCGAGGGAGTAGCCCGCGACCCGCGCCATCAGCGGCGCCGGCCGGGCGCCGTCAGGGCCGGCCGGCACCGATGCGGCCATGCGGGCATAGTCGAAGCTCGTCGGCAGGTCCTGCCAGGCCGCGCGGTCGCCCGGGCGCGCGGGGCGCAGGAGCGCCGCCCAGTTGAACAGCATGATCTCGGGCGCCTTGGCGAACATGGTGTCCCAGAGCTGCTCGGCATAGCGGTCGACGTACTTGATGCTGAAGGTGTCGACCCACCCGCCGCCGTTCCCGCCGGGTTTGACGTTCTCGAAATACCGGAAGATCTGGTAGCTCTCGTATTGCTGGAGGTATTGATCGGTGCCGGTGGGATCGCGGGTCTCCGTGCCGGTGTAGATGCCATCGAAGATGTGCGGCTCCTTCTCCAGATCGTAGCCGAGGCCCTGGAAGTGTTCGTACCAGTTCGGAAACTTGATGATCACCCGGACCCGCGGATTGACGGCCCGCGCCGCGTTCACGACGAGGTCGCGCGCGGCCTCGTCCATCAGACCGAGGCGGAACTGCGTCCACGTCCGGTCGCCCTTGGCCTTGATGTCGGAGTCGTACTTGGTGGTGACGAAGAAAAAGTCGTCGAGGATGATCTCGTCGAAATGCCGGGCGGCGAGCTCGACCGCGTGCTTGACGAAGGCGCGGTCCGCGGGGTCGGTGTAGCAGAACGAGCGGAACTGGGCGGAATTGATGTCGGACAGCGCGAGACCGCCGGCCACCCGCACCCCGTGGTCGAGGAAGAACTGCTTCACGCGCGCGAGCAGGGCGTCGTCGGCCAGGAGGCGGTTGCGCTGCACCTCGATGTAGACCTTGTCGATCTTGAGTTGGCTGCTGAGCTCGGTCCATTCGCGCTGCAGGACGTCCGGGTTCTCGAACTGGCGGACGACCCCGACGGGAATATACACGGCGACGTCGAAGTTCCGGTAATGGCCGGCCATGGCAGGGATGGCACCCAGCGTGAGGGCGCCGAGCAGGAGCGGCAAGCGTGCGAACGAGGCGGATTTCATCGGGGTCGGGAATTCGGGGGAGGCGGCGGGCGGGATCGGAGACGGCCGCTCAAGGAGCGAAAGACGAACTTTGCAGGCGGTCGAGCATTTCGCGCGCGGGCTCGAACCCGGGGTCCTGGCGCAGCGCGGCTTCGAACTCGCGCCGGGCGGCGGCGACCTCGCGCAGTTCGAGCAGGGCGTTGCCGAGGTTGTAGTGGGCCGACGCGTAATCGGGCTGGAGGCGGAGCGCCTCCCGGTACTGGTCGACGGCCTCGAACAGCCGTCCGCTCTGGGCAAGGACGATGCCCAGGTTGCAGTGGGCCGCCGCCAGGCCGGGTGCGAGGCGCACGGCCTGCTGCAGATGCGCCAGCGCGTCGGGCAGGCGGTCGGCCTGGGCGAAGGCGATGCCGAGGTTCAGCTGGGCCTCGACGTTGTTCGGATCGAGCCGGACCGCGGCGACATACTGGGCCAGCGCCTCGTCCGGATGTCCGCGGCCGGCGAGGAGCAGACCGAGATTGAAGTGGGCCTCGGCCTGGTTGGGATCCAACTTCAAGGCACGCCGCAGCGCCGCTTCGGCCTCCGCCGGATGCCCGCTCTGGTACAGGGCGACGCCGAGCTCGCACTCGGCGGACACGTAGTCCGGTTGGAGGCGGAGCGCCTGCTCCAGGTGGGGAACCGCTTCGGCGGAGCGCCCGAGTTTGACGAGCGTGGCGCCCCACTGGTAATGCGCCTTCGCCATCTCGGGCATGATCTGCACGGCGCGCGCGAACTGGGCCAGGGCCTCCTGTGGCCGGCCCAGTTCGACCAGCGTCATCCCCAACTGGTAGTTGGCGGGATAATAGAGCGGGTTGAGGCGGATCGTCCGGGCGTAGAACTTCGCGGCGTCGGCGGGCCGGTGGAGGAAGGAGTAGGCGAGGCCCAGATTGTAATTGGTGGAGGGCAGATCCGGCTTGAGCCCGTACGAGATGAGATAGTGGTACAGGGCCTGGCGCGGACGGTTCCGCTCGTAGTAGGCCGACCCGAGGCCGCTCTGGGCGAGGGCGCTGCCGGGGCTGTGGGCGACCGTGTCCTGCCACAGGCTCAAGTCGGAATAGTACACCCGGTTGCGGCGGACCGTCAGCCAGCCTTCGGGCAGGGCGAGGATCAGGCACACGGCAAAGACGCGGCGCCCGCCCCACCGGGCGCCTGCGAGGCCGGTGACGAGCACGATCACGGCCGCCAGAGGCAGGTACATGCGGTGCTCGACGATCATCTGGATCGTGCCGGGCACGAGGCTGGTCGGCGCCAGGATGGCGAAGAACCAGCCGCCGAGAAAGCCGGGCACCGGATGGCGCCACAGGGCATAGAGGGTCGCCGCCGCCACCGGCACGACGACGAGCGCGTAGGGCGCCGCCTGGGACGCGGTCATGTAGAACGTGCCGTAGTCGAACACCAGCGGGTGCGGCCAGAAGGTCTGCCGCAGGTAGCGCGCGATCGCCTCGAACTGGGTGAACCAGTAGGCCCACGGCGCGACGCCAACATCGAAACCGGCGGTGCCGCCGCGATTCCAGCCGGTGCTGGCCACCAATCCCAGCAGCGGCAGCCAGGTGGCGGCGATGGCGAGATGGAACCAGCGGCGACGGCGCCACGCCTCCGCGAAGGTTCCGGCCGCAAAGGTGCGGTCGTAGAGGAAAAGGACCACCGGGATGGTGGCCGACACCTCCTTGGTCCCGACGCAAAGAAGGCAGGAGACGACGGCCAGCACCCGCCACCGGCGGGGCCGCGCCGACTGCAGCGAGCGGACAAAGCAGTAGAACGTGAGCAGGTAAAAGAACGCCATCAGCGACTCGGTGCGCTGGATGATGTAGGTGACCGCCTCGGTCTGGAGCGGGTGCAGGCTCCACAGCAGCGCGGCGCCGAGCGCGAGCAGGTCCGCTTCCGAAAGCACGGCCCCGCCGGGCATAGCCACGCGCTGCGCCTGCCACCGTCGGGCCGCGGGCAATGCCGTCGGCGCGCCGGCGGCGAGGGTCAGCGTGCGGCGGATGAGCCCGAACAGGACCAGAGCCGCACCGACGTGGATGAGCAGATTCAGGACGTGATAGCTCCAGGGCGAGAAGCCGCTCCAGGCGTAGTTGAGGGCCAGCGAAAGGTTGAGGATCGGCCGACCGCTGACGGTCAGGCCGAAGCCTGCCTGCGGATGGAGCACCCGCCAGAGGTGGGAGAGGTGGAGGATCGACGGGTTGTCCTCGATCGAGGGGAGGTCGTCGAAGAGGAACGGCACCCGGAAAGTGTTGCAGTAGACGCCGACGGTCGCCGCCGCCAGCTGAGCGGCGCAACCCCAGATCGCCCGACGGAAGATCGGGGCGGGGGACGGGAGGGCGGGAGCGGGCATCGGGCCGACGTTAGCGGGGCCGGGAAATTCGGGTCAAGGGCCGCCGGATCCACCGGTTCGAACGCGGATGGCGCACCGGCCGCCAATCCTCATGGGCCGGGCGTCGCGTTCGGCAGCCGTTCCAGCATCTCGCGGGCGGGGGCGAATTGCGGAGCGATCCGCAGCGCGGCTTCGAACTGCCGGCGGGCCTCGGGTTCACGTCCGAGGCGCAACAGAGTGACGCCGTAGTTGTAATGCGCGCTGGCGTAATCCGGCCGGAGCCGCAATGCCGCCTCGTACTGGGCCACCGCCTCAGTCAGGCAGCCCGACTGGGCGAGGACGATGCCGAGGTTGCAGCGCGCCTCGGCGAGACGCGGCGCCAGCCGCACCGCCGCTTCCAAATGGTCGAGCGCCATCGCGGTGTTCCCGGTCTGGGCCAGGGCGATGCCCAGATTGAGCTGGATATCCGAACGATCGGGAGCCAATCGCGCGGCCTCGCGGAAGTGAATGACGGCCTCGGCGAGCCGACCGGCCCGCGCCAGCGCGAGGCCGAAGTTGAACTGGATTTTCGCGCGATCCGGCGCCAGGCGAGCGGCGTCCGCGTATTGGACCAGGGCCTCGTCGTTGCGGTCCATGCGGGCCAGGGCCAGCCCGAGATTGTAATGGGCGTCGACCTGGTCCGGTTTCACCTGCAGCGCCCGGCGGAAGCAGGCCACGGCCTCGGGCAGCCGGTCTACCTGGTACAGCGCGACGCCGAGGTCGGTTTCGACGTCGGCATGGCCGGAGCCGAACTGCAGGGCCGCGCGATAGTGCGGGATCGCATCGGCGGGCTGGCCCAGCCTGGCCAGCGCCACGCCCCATTCGTACTGGGCCTCCGCCATGCGGGGCGCGAGTTCGATGGTCCGTTGGAAATGCGGCAGGGCCTCCTGCGGCCGGCCGGCCAGCAGCAGCGCGAGGGCGGTCTCGTACTCGGCGGCGGCGTAGCCTGGATCCAGCCGGACAGCCTCGGCAAACTGGGCGAGGGCGTGGTCGAGGCGGTGCAGCTTGAGCAAGGTCAGGCCGATATTGTAATGGGCGCTGGCCCGCTTTGGGTTGAGGCGGCAGGCGAGGTCGTAGTGGAACAGGGCCTCGCGCCAGTCGCCCCGCGCGTAGAGCGCGTCGGCCAGTCCTCCCTGGGCGATCAAGCTGCCGGGGCTGTGCTCAACCGTGTTCCGCCACAGGCTGAGGTCGCTCCGGTAGGCGTGGTTGCGCTGGAATGTGAGCCAGCCCTCGGGCACGGCCAGCGCCAGGCAGAGCACGAGCGTCGCGCGCGCCCCGCACCAGACGGCCGCGGTCCCGACGACCAGCACGACCACGGCCGCGAGCGGAAGGTAGAGCCGGTGCTCGACGATCATCTGGATCGTGCCGGGCACCAGGCTGGTCGGGGCCAGGATCGCGAAGAACCAGCCGCCGAGAAAGCTGGGCACCGGGCGGCGCCAGAGGGCGGCGAGCGTCACCAGGGCCACCGGGATCACGAGCAGGGCGTAGGGGGCCGCCTGTGCCGCCGTCATCGTGAACGTGCCGTAGTCCAGGATCAGCGGGTGCGGCCAGGCCATTTGCCGGAGATAGCGGGCGACCGCCTCGAACTGGGTGAACCAGTACGCCCACGGCGCGACCCCGACGTTGAAACCGGCGGTGCCGCCGCGATCCCAACCGGTGCTGGCCACCAGGCCAAGCAGCGGCAGCCAGGTGGCGGCGATGGCAAGGTGGAACCCGCGGCGTCGCCGCCAGGCTTCGGCCAGGGAACCGGCCGCGAAGGTGCGGTCGAAAAGGAACAGCAGCACCGGGATGGTCGCCGACACCTCCTTGGTCCCGACGCTCAGCAGGCACGCGATGACGGCCAGAATCCGCCAGCGGCGGGGCCGGGGAGACTGCAGCGATCGGACGAAGCAGTAGAAGGTGAGGAGGAAGAAGAACGCCATCATCGATTCGGTGCGCTGGATGATGTACGTCACCGCCTCCGTCTGGAGCGGATGCAGCAGCCAGAGGTGCGCGGCGCCGAAGGCGAGAAGGTCGGCCTCGAGCAGGGCTCCGGCACCGGGAAGCCGCACCGTGCGGGTGGTCCACCGCCGGGCCGCCGGCAGCGCCACGGGTCCGCCCGCCGCCACCTGCAGGGTGCGACGGACGAGGCCGAACAGCGTCAACCCGGCGAGAATATGGATGAGCAGATTGAGTGCGTGATAACTCCAGACGTGCAGGCCGCTCACCGCATAATTGAGCGCGAGCGAAAGGTTGAGGATCGGGCGGCCGCCGACCGTCAGGCCGTGGCCGTTGGGCGGAGCCAGCACGCGCCAGATGCGCCAGAGATGTCGAATCGTCGGGTTGTCGCCGATCGATCCGGCGTCATCGAACAGGAACGGGACCCTGAAGGTGTTTCCGTAGGCGGCCAGCGCCACCAGTGCCAGCACGGCCATACATCCCCAGATCGCCCGGCGGGAGTTTGTGGCGGCGGTGGAACGGTCAGGCGCGGGCATCGGGCTGACGTTAGCGGCACCCGGAAAATCGGGTCAAGGGCTGCGCCGGGCGCTCACCTCACGGAAGGGAGTTGCGCCAACC
>JBJKRV010000015.1:0-13845 GCA_046704465.1 Opitutaceae bacterium
GGGCTTGACCACCCACCAGCCTTCGGCGCGCCGCTCCAGCTGCACCGGCTGGGCGAGCTGGGCGCCGGTGATGTCCAGCGACTGGATGACAGCCGCCTCCGGGCCGAGCACGCGCCGCTGGCTCTCCTCCCACAGTTTCTCGGTCTGCCACTTGTGCACAAACGTGAAGATGAAGAAGAACAGCACCACGTTGAGGAACAGCAGGACCAGCGTGACTTTGGTACGCATGACGACGGGTGGTTAGGGCTGAAGGCGGCGTGGCGGCACGCTCGAAGGCGGAGTCATGGCGACGGTCGGCCCGGCGGTCTTCAACGGCGCCGGGTCCAGTGGACGATGAGGCCGAGCAGGGCGATGGAACCGGGAAGGATCAAAAGCAGACCCAGCCGCAGCTTGGCGAGTTCCTCGCTCGAGAGCGAAAGTTGGAACCGCTCGATCGGGCGCTGGGGGAGGTGGAGCTGGGTGTCGCTTTCGACGCACCAGTTGATGGAGTTCAGGCCGAGGGTCAGGCAGCCGAGATCGGACAACCGGCGGTTCGAGAAGATGCCGCCCGAGCCGATGACGACGACCCGGCCGCCGGGCACGCTGAAGGGCAGGGAGCCGGCGTTGAGGCGTTCGGAGCTGACGGCCACGCCGAGCGGCCCCTTCAGGTCGGCGCCCGGCGTGTACTCGGTCGCGCTCGGCCCCTTGAGCCGGTAGCCGAACTCGCCCCAGGAAGTCTTGGCCGACATGGCGAGCACGCTGACCTTGAGGGCGCTGTCGAGCGCCCGATCCGGATCGGGCCGGACGGAGCGCGGCGGCCCCATGCGGACCGGGAGCGCATAGTCGATCAAGGTTTTCGTGATCGGGTTGTCCTTCGCGAACAGCCGGATGATCATATCGCCATCGTCCGTGACATCCGCCGGATTATTGTCGCTGATCACATCGTCGTCGACGCGAATGCCCCAGTCGTAAAGCAGGTTGTTGAGGCCGCAATCGTGGCGCGGGCTGATGGTGAGGATGAGCCGGCCGGCCCGCGTCGTCAGGTACTGGCGCAGCAGCTCCTCCTCGACCGGCTCGATGCGACCCATCGGCGAAGCAATGATGACGAGACTCGCGTCGTCGGGCACGCGCTTGGTGACCGAGAGATCGAGGGTCTGGACGGCGAAATTCCGCAGGCGGAGCTGCTCGGCCATCTCGGACAATCCGCGGTTGGCGCTCACATCGTTCGGATTCATTTCGCCGTGGCCGGTCAGGAAATAGATCTTCTTCTTGTTCGGGTTGGAGACGTCGAGGATGGCCGCGGTCACGACCTGCTCCCCGAGAAACGCCTCGCGAACGTGGTGGTTCGGATGGTCCGGGTCCGGCGTGCGCCAGCGGTAAAGTTCGGTGTAGGGGACGATGCGGTGGTTGTCGCCGCAGAGGAACAGCAGGGCGTCGGGTTGCTCGATGCCGAGGGCCTCGGCCTCCCGCCGTTGTTCGTAGACGTCGAGATACTGGACCCGGATGCGGCCGGCGGCGTTGGTCTGGGTGGCGTACTCGTATTCGCGCAGCAGGGTGTGCACGTCGCGGTAGGCCTGCGCCACATCGGCGTTCTCGGCGTCGGAGTTAAGGGTGACGACGATCCGCACGGGGCGCTTCAGCGCGGCGAGGTAGGACAGGGTCTCCGGAGACAGCGTGTACCGGTGGTGCGCGCTCAGATCGTACCGCCAGTGGTATTGGAGCGCCACGTAGTTCAGCCCGCCGAACAGGGTAAGGAACAGCACCGCCTGCAGCAGCAGGTTGACAGTGCGCAACCAGCGGATGGTGCGATAGCTTTCGGTCGACAGCATGGCGACGCTCAGTGGTGCAGCATCTTCGCCTCCACACCCAGGATGGTCAGGATCAGGGTGACGATGGTGCCGGTGAGATAAAAGATGAGGTACCGGGTGTCGATGATGCCGCGCGCAAAATCACCCTCGTGCTGGAAGACCTGCGCGTAATCCAGGGCGGTGCGGAGCGGATGGAAGGCGTCCATCTGCAGCAGCTGGATGTCGAGCACGAGCCGGACCCCGAAGATGAGGGCGAACAACAACACCAGGGCGAGCACGGCGGCCACCGCCTGGTTGCGCGAGAAGGCGCTCGCAAACACGCCGATGGCCACGAACAACAGGCCGGAGACCGCGATGAAAAGGTAACCGCCGATGAGCGTGCCCGTGTCGAGCAACCGGGGATCCGCGGCGAAGCGGTGCAGGATGTAGAAAAGGCCGGCGGTCGAACCCCAGAGCAAGAGATAGAGAAAATAGACCGCGCCGTATTTGCCCAGGACCACCTCGGCCGTGGAAACCGGAGTCGTGAGCAGCGTCTCCAGCGTGCCGAGGCGCCGCTCTTCCGAGACGCTCTTCATCGTCATCAACGGCACCAGGATGAAGACCGGCAGCCAGAACAGCTTGAAGAAATCCGACGCCGGCGACGTCTCCTGCGGCGACTGGCTGTAATAATCGAGAATGCCGGTGAAGATGAGGCCCATCACTCCCAGGAAGAGCACGCCGGCCAGGTACGTGCTGGTGTTGACGAGCAGCATGCGGATCTCGTGGCCGAGAATGGTGAGGAAATGGCGCATGGGTGGCAGAAGGGGCTAGGGTGCGGCGCGGCGGCGCGGGTCGGACGGCGCCTTCATTTCAGGTCCTCCGGATTCGCCGGGCCGTCCGCGGCTTTGCGGCGGTCGACGATCTCCCAGCTTCGCTTTGTGGCCGCGAGGAACACGTCTTCGAGCGACGGGTGGGCGCGGCTCACGGCGCGCACCCGGTAGGACCGTGCCAGCAGCACTTCCAACAGCCGCTCGCCCAGTTCGAGCTCCGAGGTCGAGCGGAGGGTCACGGGGCGGAACCCGTCGCCATCCGGCTCGCCGGAGGCCTGCAACTGCAGGCCGGCATCGCACGCGGCCAGCGCGGCGGGCAGGGCGGCCAGGTCCCCCGCCAGCTCCAGTTCGTAATGCGTGTGCCCCAGGACGTCGCGGCGCAATTCGGCCGGCGTGCCGTGCGCCACGATCCGGCCGCCGTTGATGATGAGCACGCGGTCGCACGTGACCTCGATCTCGGGCAGGATGTGGCTGGAGATCACCACGCTCATGCGGCCGCGAAGGCCGGCGATCAGGTCGCGCACGATCAAAATCTGATGTGGATCGAGCCCGATGGTCGGCTCGTCCATGATGATGACGTCCGGCTCGGCGAGGACCGCCTCCGCGATGCCCACGCGCTGGCGCATGCCCTTGGACAGCTTGCCGATCAGGCGGTGGCGGATCCGCTTGATGTCGCAGAGTTCGGCCACCGCGTCCAGCCGGCCGCGCAGGCGCGACCGCGGAATCTCCTTGAGGCGCCCGCGGTAGTACAGGTATTCGCCCACCCGCATGTCTTCCGGCAGCGGATTGTTCTCCGGCATGTAGCCGATGCGCCGTTTGGCCTCGGCCGTGCGCGACGCCACCGGGATGCCGCAGATGCGCACCACGCCGGCGGAGGCCGGAAGGAAGCCGGTCAGAATCCGCATCGTCGTGCTCTTGCCCGCCCCGTTGGGGCCGAGCAGGCCGACAATCTCCCCGCGCTGCACGGTGAAGCTGACATCGTTGACGGCGGCAATGCCGCCATACGTTTTCGTGACATGCTCCACCTCGATGGCCGGGGCTGGGAGATCTGACTCGGGCGGGCCCATGGAAACCTAGAGGGTGATGGACATCTTCTGCCGTGCAAGGTTACAGGGCCGGCCGGTTGAGGCGCCAGGCGGCGGCCAGACCCCGCAGGGTCAGATCGGGGACGGGGGTGAACGGATGCCGCAAGGTCCTCTGCAACAGCGTCACATCGCCGCCCGTGGCCAGAACCGTGACCGGCTTTTCGCCCCGCCGGTCCAGCTCCGCCAGGACGCCCTCCAGCAGCGCCCGGATCATGCCGCCAAATCCGATGACGGTGCCGATGCGCATGGCCTCGACCGTGGAATGGCCGATGGCACCGGCCACTTCGATCGCCCCGTCGAGCATTGGGAGCAGCGCCGTCTGCTCGTGCAGGTAGCGGCGCATGACCTCGAAGCCGGGGGCGATCACGCCGCCTTCGTACCCGCCCGAGCGGGTCACGATGTCAAAGGTGACCGCCGTCCCGAGATCGATGACGATCGCCGGAGCACCGCAGAAGGCCTGGGCGCCCGCGGCGTTGGCGAGGCGGTCCTGGCCGATTTCGGCGGGAGTCGGATAGGTGATCGGCACACCGATGGACTTGTCGGCCGTGAGCTGGAGGACGGCGCGCGGAAACTTCTCGAGCTGGAAGAGGCGGCGCAGAAGCTTGGCGGCGGCGGGCACGACGGAGCAGAAGGCCACCCCCTCCAAATCCGGCTGTTCGCGCAGGAGGCGGTGAAGCACGGGTCCGATGCCATCCGAGGGATGGTCGACCTGTCGGGTTGGCAGGCTGTGCAGAAGGAGGGCCGGACCCTCAGCCACGACGCCGTAATGGATGTGGGTGTTGCCAATGTCGATGCAGAGAAGGGGCATGAGGAATGCGGGTGGAGAGGCAAAACTCGACAGTGGAAGGGGAATTGGTCCGGGTGTAAAGATTGCGGCGGGCGGCCCGGCGGATCAGGACTTGTCCAGCGTCACTTCTCCGGCGTGAAATCGATGGGGGCGGCCGCTCTCCCCGCGGATGAGCAGCGAACCCTCGTCGTCGATGCCGCCGGCCAATCCGGTGAAGCGGCGCCCGCCCTCGACCAGGGTGACCTGGCGGCCGTGCAGGACATCGTAATGGTTCCACAGGTCGGCGAACGTGTGTCGGTAGCGGCCCTCGACGAAGGCGGTGTAGGCGGCAAACACCCGCCCAATGATGGCCGCGGTCAGCCGGTTGAAATCCAGCGGACGGCCGGTGCAGGCGGCGAGCGTGGTGGCGCGGCCGGTCAGTTCGGCCGGCAGGTCGGCATCGGGACTGTTGATGTTGAGTCCGAGTCCGAACACGAGGTCGCGAATCTCGTCGGAATCGATCCGGGCCTCCGTCAACATGCCGCCGAATTTTCTTCCGCCGTAGTACAAATCGTTGGGCCACTTGATGCCGGGCTCGATGCGGCAGAACCGGGCCACCAGCTCGCAGAGGTTGGCGCCCATCCACAGCGTGAACGTCTGCATGCGGCCCGGGGCAACATGGGGGCGGAAGGCGAAGCTGGCATAGAGATTGCCGTTGTCCTCGCTGTGCCAGACCCGGCCGAAACGCCCGCGCCCGAGACGCTGGCGCCGGGCGAGCACGACGAAGGGGGCGGCGCGGCCGGCGGCGAGCTCGCGCTCCGCCTCGTCGTTCGTGCTGTCGACCTCGGGGCGAAAAAGCAGCTCGTCGGGCCGGTGGCGCTTGGTGAGGTGAACCAGGACCAGCGGCAGATTGAGTCCGGCGGGACGGCCGGTCAGCCGGTAGCCGCGGCTGCGCACGCTTTCGAATTCGAAGCCCTGTTCGCGCAGCTTCTTCATGTGCATCCACACCGCCACCCGGCTCATGCGGAGCTTCCGGGCCAGCGCGTTCCCGGACACGAATTGGCCCTCGTGTTCGATCAGTTCTCGCAGGATGACCAATTCGGGACGGCTCATGGCGATCGCCAGTCCAGGGCGACGTCGACCCACACGCTGTGATGGACGAGGGCGCCGGTGGAGACAAAGTCCAGCCCCAGCCCGCCCAGGCGCGGCAGGGTGCGCAACGTGATGCCACCGCTCGCCTCGGTGAACACGCGGCCGTTGACCAGATCGAGCGCCCGGCGCAGGCGCGCCAGCGGGAAATTGTCGAACAGGATGACGTCCGGACCCGCCGCCAGGGCGGTCCTCACCTGCTCGAGGCGGTCGACCTCGATCTCGACCGGGGCTTCCGGAGCCGCGCGTCGCGCCGCCGCCACAGCCGCGGCCAGCGCGCTCTTTCCCGGCGCCCCAACCCTGGTCCTTGGACCTCGGCGTTGGTCAGAGCATCCGAGCAACGCCAGATGGTTGTCCTTGAGCATGACGCGATCAAAGAGTCCGAGGCGGTGGTTCCAGCCTCCGCCGCAGGCGACGGCATACTTTTCGAGCATGCGATAGCCGGGCGTCGTCTTGCGCGTGTCCAACAGCCGCGTCCGCCCCGGTCCGAGGGCGGCCACGTGGCGCCGCGTGTGGGTCGCAATGCCGCTGAGCCGCTGCAGAAAATTGAGCAGCGTGCGCTCGGCGGGCAGGAGGACGCGCGGGTCGCCGTGCAGGGTGGCGATGATGCCGCCGGGGCCCAACCGCGTTCCATCCTTCGTCCCGAACTGCACGGCCACCCTGCCGCCGAACGCCGACAGCACCAGGGGAACGAGGCGCAGGCCGCAGACCACCAGCGCCTCCCGGGCGATGAGCACGGCCGTGCCCTGCCGGGGCAAACCGGTCGCGCTGAGAGTGGAGAGATCGCCGGTCCGGGTCGGCCGCCGGCGCAAGCCCAGACCGCTCAGATCCTCATCGCGCGCCAGCTCGACCAGCCGGCGCAGATGCCCCGGGTCGAGGTCGTCCCATTGCAGGCGCTGGACGAGGCGTTCAACGGACGGTGGGCGCGGCGCAGGCGGCATGAAGCGAGCGGGTGATTCGACGGAACGTTGAAAGTTAAGACCGATGCCGTACGGTTCGGCAAATGTCATTTGAGGAGTTTCGGGCCGCGATCGAACGGGGGACGCCGCCGGCCGGCCTGGATGGTCCGCTTCTCGCCCTCTGGCATGACGCCCGCGGGGAGTGGGATCGGGCCCATGCGTGCGTCCAGACGGATTCGAGTCCGGAGAGTTGCTGGGTCCACGCCTGTCTGCACCGAGAAGAGGGGGATGTTGCGAATGCCGGCTATTGGTATGCCCGGGCCGGACGCCGCGAACCGGGGACGGATCACGCGGCCGAATGGGAGGAGATTGCCCGCACGCTGTTGGCCCGGAGAAAACCTAGTCGGGCCACGGACGCGTAAAGATGTCGTTGCGCGCCGCCTCCAGCTCCCGGGCGGCCGTGGGATCCGCCTTCTTGATGTCGTTGATCTGGTCGTCCATCCACCTCAGGTCCTGGAGCCGTTTGTCCTCCTCATACATCATGCGGGCGCGCGCTTCCGGTGAGATGCCCACGATGGGCAGGGTGAAGCGGTTGAGAAAGTTGCGGTCGAAGGATGAGAGGTACTGCTTTTCGAGCTTCACGTCCTGGCCGTGTGAAGTCAGCCAGTCCATCGCCTCCGTCCGCGGCAGGACGTTGCCCTTGACGATGACCGGGGCCATTTGCACGACGTCCGAATCCGCCGGGGGAGGTGGCGGCTCGCTCGCGGCAGCCTGCGGACTCCAGGCGGGCAGCTGACCGGCGATTTCCGCCCGGATTTGAGCCGAGAGGCGCGGGCGCGGCAGAGGGACGGCGGTCACAACGGCCGTCGGGGCCGGCGACGGGCGTTTCTCCTTGGCCTGGGGTTCTTTCGCCGGAACGGGCTCCTTGGCGACCGCAGCCTGCGGCGGGGCCTGGTCCTCGGTTTTGGCCGGCTCATTCGCGGCTCCCAACGTTGCTCCTGCCAGCAGGAGCAGTCCCACCCACCGGGGGTAGTTGTGCCATCCGGTCGCCATCGCCGTATTAGACGCGGAATTCTGGTGTTGGTTGCCTATTCGCTGTCAAGCGGTTCCGGACCCGCCATCGCGCCGCTCAAAGTACACCGCCGGGGCGCATCCGGCAAGCATCCGGACCGCAATCGGCTGGCCCGCCACTCAGCCCCGCGTCTGGCCGGAGCCAGCAACCACGTATTTGTAGCTGCAGAGCTCCCGAAGCCCCATCGGACCGCGCGCGTGCAGTCGGTCGGTGCTGATGCCGATTTCGGCGCCAAGTCCGAACTCGAAGCCGTCGTTGAAGCGGGTGCTGGCATTCCACAGCACCACGGCGCTGTCGACGCCGGAAAGGAACTGTCGGGCGGCGGCTGGATCGCGCGTGACGATGGCGTCGGTGTGATTCGAACTGTCGCGATTGATCGTGGCGATGGCTTCATCGACCGAGTCGACGAGGCGGACAGCGAGAACCAGGTCGAGGAATTCGGTCGTGTAGTCGGCGGGCGTCGCGGCCACGTGCGCGATCTGGTGGGTGCGCAGCAGTTCCGCGCTGGCGGAGTCGCAGCGGAGTTCGACCCCCTTGGCGACCAGGGCTTGGGCCAGGCGGGGCAGCAGGGCGTCGGCTGTTGTGCGATGAACGAGCAGTTGCTCGGCGGCGTTGCAGACGCCGGGACGCTGCGCCTTCGCATTCACGACGATGCGCTCGGCCATGTCGGCGTCGGCCTCCCGGTCGACATAGACAAAGCAGACGCCCTTGAAGTGTTTGATCACCGGGATGCTGGAATGCTCCGCCACGAAGCGAATCAGGCCCTCACCGCCGCGCGGGATGATGCAGTGCACCCACTCGTCGAGCTTCAGCAAGGCGGTCAGGGCGGCCCGATCCACGGTTGGAATGAGGCCAACCGCATCGGCGGGCAGGCCGGCGGCGGTGATAGCCTCGGACACGAGCGACACGAGGGCGGTGTTCGTGTGGAAGATCTCCCGGCCGCCGCGCAGGATGGCCGCGTTGCCCGACTTCAGGCAGAGCGCCGCGCAATCGATGGTGACGTTGGGGCGAGCCTCGTAGATGATTCCGATCACTCCGATGGGAGTGCGGATCTTTCGGAACTCCAAGCCGTTGGGACGCACGACGCGATCGAGTTCTTCACCCACGGGATCGGGCAGGGCGGCGACCTGGCGGACCCCTTCGGCCATGGCCTCGATGCGCTTGGGGTTCAGGGTGAGCCGGTCGATCTGTGCCGTGGTCAGACCGTGCTCCTTTGCCGCCGCCAGATCCTCCGCGTTGGCCGCCAGCAGGGCGGCGGTGGATCCGGTCAATAGTGCCGCCAGGCGGTTCAGGGCGTCGTTCTTCCGGTCGGTCGGCGCCGTGGCCAGAAGCAGCGAGGCCGCGCGCGCTTTGCGGGCGAGATCGGTGACCAAGGCTGTCAGCTCTTCGGACATCGGCGGTCGATCATCGCCGCAAAAAGGCGGCCGAACCGCAAAGGAAATCTTGATCAGCGCCCGGCAGCGCGACCGGAGGTCCGGTCACTTGATCTCGTAGGTGACCATGACCGACGCCGAGACCTTGACCGGCTGCAGCGCGGGCAGCGAAGCGCCCGACGACCGCTCGGCCAGTGCGCCCATCACCCGGGCTCCCACAAAGATGGGTTGCTGATTGAGAAGATTCACCCGGCTGACGTCGCCGAGGCGGATACCGAATTGCCCGGCGGCAAATTCAGCCTTGGCTTTGGCGTCGGCGATGGCATTGGCGAGGGCCTTGAGACGAAGCGCTTCCGGCTTCGAGATTTCGAAGTCGACACCCTCGACGACGAGCGCGTTGTCGACAAAGAGCTTCTCCGCGACGGCGGGGTATTTCGCAACGCCCGGGAGCGAGAGGACGAGCGACATCTCGGAATAGTAGGTGTTCGTCGGCTCCCGCTGACCGTTGACCCACTTCCAGTTGGCGCCCTGCCGGAGGTCTTTCGTCTTGAAGTCGCGGTCGGGGACGCCGAGGGACTTCGCCCGCGCCAGGAGCGCGGTTTCGGCGGCGAGCACATGGTCGTGGGCGGCGGCGACCGAAGGGGCGTCGCAATGAATGAGCAGGCGCCACTCAATCTTGTCGGGCATCGCCGAGGCGGTGCCTCGCCCCGGCACGTCGATCGTGCGGGTCTCAGGCGCAGACTCGCGGCGGGCACAGCCGGTCCAGGCCGAAGCCAGCGCAAGAAATAGACCTACGGCCGCGGCCAGCTTGGTGCGGGGCAGGGTGGGTTTCATACCAGGATGACGGAGCGGCCGAGAAAATCTTAGGCGGGCGTCAGGCGCTGCGCCCGCTGCTGCACCTCCGGCCAGAATTCGTCCGGAATGATGGGGCCGAGGTGCCGCACCGTCTCCGCGCCGATCAGCGAGGCGAGGGCGCCGCACGCCGGCAGCGGCCAGCCGCGGAGGTGTCCAAAAAGAAAACCGGCCGCCCAGGCGTCGCCCGCCCCGTTGGTATCGACGACGTCGGAGACCGCGACCGGCTCGACGCGGTGCAGCTCGCGCCCGTGGGCGATCCAGGCCCCGTCCTTGCCCAGTTTCACCGCGGCCAGCACCCCGTGGTCGGCCAGGCGGCGGGCCAGGGTGGGGTAATCGTCATGCGTCCCGGGGAAGAAGGCGCGCACCTCGTCCTCGTTGGCGAAGACCACGTCCACGCCGCGTCCGAGTTCCTCGAACAACCAGTCGCGCGAGGCCTGGACGACCTCGAACGACGAGAGGTCGAGGCTGACCGTGCACCCGGCGGCGCGGGCGGCGGCAAGCACGGCCTCGGCCAGCGCCCGGTTGAACACCAGGTAGCCCTCGACATGGGCGTGGCGGCAGCCGCGAAAATCGCCAGGCGTGATCTCCTCCGGCGACAGGGTCATCGCCGCGCCGAGGCAGGTCCGCAGGGTGCGCTGCGCGTCGGGTGTGACCAGGGCCAGGCACCGGGCATTGGCCAGGGCGGCGTGCTTGAAGCGCGAGCCGTCGATCCCGGCCGCCTCGAAACGGCTCTGGTACGTCCGCGCCAGTTCGTCGTTGCCGAGTTTGCCAAGGAAGGTGGCGGCGAGGCCGAGGCGGGCGGCGGTGAACACGGCGTTGGCGGCCGAGCCGCCCGTGGTCCGGGCCGGCGCCTCCGGCAGCAGTGCAAGCAGGCGCTGCATCTCGGCGTCGTCCACCAGGACCATTCCGCCCTTTTCGCCGGGCACGCGGGCAAGCAGCGACTCCGGGACCCGGGCCATGAGATCCATGATCGGCGAGCGGACGCCGACGAGATCGAAAACAGGGGCGGTCACGGGAGGGCGGGGAAACCGGCCGGAGTCACTCCGAGACCGTCAGGTTCGTGGCGAGCAGCGGCTCGTCGTCGATCTCGATGAGAATCGAGTAGTCGCCGGGCTGGGTGAAGGTGAGGTTCCGGATCTCGTTGACGAGGTTGATGCGGTGCAGCGGGCTTTGGGATTCGAACGGCCGGTTGATGAGCTCGGCGGGGTTGGTCGGGTCCAGGCCCATGGAAATGCGGATGCGGTGCTCGCCCGGCGACACGTCCGTCAGAGTGATGAACCAGATCATGAACGGGTGCACCACGGGGAAGCTGCGCGCCTTGATGTTGGAAAACACCCCGAGGACCGTGTGCTTGCCGGTGGCGGGATCGATGTGGACGCCGTCGCACGGGAGCCAGGCCAGCAGTTGCGGCTTCGAATGCACCGGCCGAACATGGGCGGCACGCGGGACGGAGGGCAATCTTTTTGGTGACGCGGGCCGCCTGAGCGCCAAACTGCCTTCATGGATCGACTCCACGAACTCTGGGCCCCGCTCGCCGCCTATCCGCGCTGGTTCGTCCTGCTTTGCCTGGTGGTCGTGGCGGCCGGCGTGGGCTGGCTGGTGATGAAACTGCTCAAGTGGACGTTCTACGTGGTGATCCTGTTCGCGGTTCTGGCGCTGGTGCTGGCGGCTGTCGCCTGGTTTCTGGGCTGACCTCGATTTTCGGCGGCGCTTTGGCTTGTCATCGGTGAGACCGGCGGGCATTCATCGAATCCCGTGAAGTACATTTTCGTCACGGGCGGAGTGGTTTCCTCGCTGGGCAAGGGACTGACGGCGGCGTCGCTGGGGGCGCTGCTGGAAATGCGCGGGCTGCGGGTGCGGATCCAGAAGTTCGATCCGTATCTCAATGTTGATCCGGGGACGATGAGCCCCTTCCAGCATGGGGAGGTCTACGTGCTGGACGACGGGGCCGAGACCGATCTGGATCTCGGGCACTACGAGCGCTTCACGTCGGGACGCCTGTCGCGCCTGAATAACCTGACGTCGGGACAGATCTACGAAGCCGTGATCCAGAAGGAGCGCCGCGGCGACTACCTCGGCAAGACGGTTCAGGTGATCCCGCACGTGACCAATGAGATCAAGGCGCGGATCCTCCAGGCGGGGCAGGATGTGGATGTGCTCATCACCGAGATCGGCGGCACCACCCGCGACATCGAGGGGCTGCCGTTCCTCGAGGCGATGCGCCAGTTCGCGCTCGAGGTCGGCCCGCGCGAGGTGATATTCATTCATGTCACACTCGTGCCCTACCTGAGCGCCGCGGGTGAGCTGAAGTCCAAGCCCACGCAGCAGAGCGTGGCCAAGCTCCGCGAGATCGGCATCCAGCCGCACATTCTGGTCTGCCGGTGCGACCACCCGCTGGGCAACGATCTCCGGGAGAAGCTCAGCCTGTTCTGCAATGTTCCGGCCAAGGCCGTGATCGAGGAGCGCAACGTCGAGTCCTCGATCTACGAGGTGCCGCTCATGCTGCAGCGGGAGGGCATGGACGACCTGGTGGTGGACCTCCTGGGTCTGAAGGCTCCGCCGAATCCGAAGAACATCTGGGTCGGCATCCTCCGGCGGATCAAGGCGCCGCGCTACGAGGTCACGATCGGCGTCGTCGGGAAATACATCGAGCTGCAGGACGCCTACAAGTCCGTCTACGAATCGATCACGCATGCGGGCATCGCCAACAACTGCCGGGTGAACGTGGTGCGGATCGATGCGGAGACGCTGGAGGCGCGCGGCGGCACGGCCATCCTCCGCGGCCTCGACGGCATCCTGGTGCCGGGCGGATTCGGGGAGCGCGGGATCGAGGGCAAGATCGTGGCGGCGCGGCACGCGCGCGAGCGCGGCATTCCCTATTTCGGCCTGTGTCTCGGGCTGCAGGTCGCGGTCATCGCCTTTGCGCGCGACGTGCTCCGCCTGCGGGGCGCCAACAGCACGGAATTCGATCCGCAGACGCCCGACCCGGTGATCGACATCATGGAGGAACAGAAGAAGATCGTGGACAAGGGCGCCACCATGCGCCTCGGCGCCTATGAGTGCCAGCTCGTGCCCGGCACCCTCGCGGCGCGCGCCTACCGGACCGGGTCCGTGCGCGAGCGCCACCGGCACCGCTATGAGGTCAACAACGGCTACGTCGACCAACTCGCGGCGGCGGGCCTGGTGGTGAGCGGGCGCAATCCGCGCCGCAACCTGGTCGAAATCGTGGAAGTGAAGAGCCACCCGTGGTACGTGGCGGTGCAGTTCCACCCCGAGTTTCAATCCAAGCCGAGCGCGGCCCACCCGCTGTTCGCGGCGTTCGTGGGGGCGGCCCTGAGGCGCCGGCGGGCGGCGCCAACGCGGTCCAAGGCGAAGACCTGATGGCCTCGGATTCGTCCATGCGGTTCGATCCCCGCCGGCTCCTGCTAATCGCCGGCCCGTGTTCCCTCGAGAACGAACGGGTGTGCCGCACCGTGGCGGAGAAGCTGGCCGGCCTGGCGGCGGCCCGGCCGGAGCTGCAAGTCGTCTTCAAGGGGTCCTTCGACAAGGCCAATCGCACCTCGGGGGGTGGGGCGCGGGGCCCCGGCCTGGATGCCGGCCTCAGATTGCTTGACCAGGTGAAGAAGGACTACGGGCTGCCCGTGCTGACGGATGTCCACCTGCCGTCGCAGCCGGCGATCGTGGCCACGGTCTGCGACGTGCTGCAGATTCCGGCATTTCTCTGCCGGCAGACCGATTTGCTGCTGGCCGCGGCGGCCAGCGGCCGCGTGGTCAACGTCAAGAAAGGCCAGTTTCTTTCGCCCCAGGAAATGACCTTTGTCGTCGACAAGCTGGCCCAGGGGGTCGCGCGGGAGATCTGGCAGACGGAGCGCGGCACGACCTTCGGGTACCAGAACCTCGTGGTGGACATGCGGAGCTTCTCCCTGATGAAGGCCGCCGGCCGGCCGGCGATCTTCGACGCCACGCACAGCGTCCAATTGCCGGGGGCCGCGGGTGGGCGCAGCGGCGGCCAGCGCGAGTTCGTGCCGTCCCTGGCGCGCGCCGCCCTGG
>JBJKRV010000016.1:0-5758 GCA_046704465.1 Opitutaceae bacterium
ACGCCGCCTCGCTCACCCGCTTGTGGGGATTGAGCAGCAGGTTCTTCACCTTCTCCACGCGCACCCGGGCCAGATAGTCGGTGAACGTCAGTCCCGTCGCCTGCTTGAACATCTTGCAGAAATAAAAGGCGCTCGTGTTCACCGCCCGGGCCACCTCCTTCAGCGAGACCTCCTCGCCCTGGTGTTCGGCGATGTAGGCGCGCGCCCGTGCGATCATCGGGGCCTCGGCCTTCTCCTCCTGCACCATCAGCTGGTTGCTCAGCGCCGCCAGGTGCTGTGCGAAGATGGCGAGCAGGCGCACGATTGATTCGTATTGGCGCCGGGAAACGACCCGGGTCTGAAAATAGGCCTCTTCGAGCCTCCGGACATCGATCTCCTTCCCCCACTCGAGCAGCTGCCGGGTCACGCGTTTGAACTCATGCTTGCTCGGCTTGTGCAGCAGCACCTGCCCCGTCTGGAGGAAGGCGATGAGGTTGTCGCCGACCCGCACGGGAATGGCGGTGTCGCACAGGCCCGCGAAGCAGCGGAGCGACTGCGCCTCCATCTTCGCGGACTCCGCAATCCGCGCCTGCATCTGCAGGCACGCGGCGCACGACTTGTTGCTGCGCGCCACCAGCGCGCAGAACGGATTCTCGTTCCGGTGCCCGGCCAGCGGCAGCTGAAAGGTCTCAACCGGCCTCAGGCCCAGCGGCAGCCCCGTCGCCTCCGAAAACGCGCGTTCATAATCGCGCCAGATCTGTGACGCCTTCAGGTGTTCGACCAGGGCCTTGCTGCGTGGCTGGGGCGATTGGGACTCGGTGGGCATGGGAGGTGCGCAATCCGTACCATCGCCGCAATCATGCCCCTGGCGCAAATGAAAAGCTCCTCGCTGAGGAAATCGGCCGGCCACCCCCCGGGAGCCTTCACCCCGGCAATACCCCTAAAATGCAAGCTCCCCGCGGTTTCCCGCGGGGAGCTGCGCACTTAGTCCTCAATCACGTGAATCACGACAGGAACCCCTGTTCATGTTCACCTACCGCCCGAACTTTGCCGGGCGGAATCCGAATCGGTGCTGGCTTGGGCTAGAGTCTGGCATGGCAACTGGAAAACGAGCCCTTTGGCTCACGGGCGCCATACTAGATCGTCGGCTGCTTTGCCGCTCCTCACTGCTTGCCAATTGTTGGTCGTTTCTTGCCTTTGGATCGTCCGTTCCCGGAGGTCGCCCGCTCCGTTGGCGCGCGTGTTTTTTGCCAAAATCTGCGGAGCCAGCCTCCCCTTCAGGCTGTTACCATGCGGCATGAGCACGATCCTGGTCCCCATCGACTTCTCTGATGAGACGCCCGAGGTCATTGAGTGCGCCGCCTTGCTCGCCCGGCGTAACCGCAGCCAGCTGGTCCTGATGCACGTGGCCCCGGCAGCCCGCGACGGCGGTGGGGATACGGACGCTCTCGACAAGCTGGAACGGCTGGAACGGTACCTCCGCGACGAGGGTTATGAAGTTTCTTCGACCGTCCAGGCCGGGGAGCCAGCCCGTGAGATCGTCGACTACCGTGGGCGCATCCAAGCCGATTGCATCATCATGGGGCGCCATGACCATGCATTCGGCGCCGGCCGGGCCAAGAGCCAGGTGACGTCCTACGTCGAGAAACGGGCCGGCTGCACGGTGGTGGCGGTGCCCTGAGCGTTTCGGGGCGCATCCGACCCCGCACGCCTCCAGCTTGCCGAGGCGTCGGCCATCCCAAGCAGTTCACGCACCGCGGCTGTGACGGGCACCCGGCCCTTCAGGATCGCCTGTTCCCACATCGCCCGTCGCGCTGCCACCGCGGGGTGGCGATAAAACCGTTCGCGCAGCGCCTCCTCCACCATGGCGTGCGCCCACGCCAGATTCTGCCGGCGGCGGCGTTCCTCCATCGCCCCGTTTCCCCGCGTCGTGCGCAGAAAGCTTTCGAACAGCCCGGCGAGTTCCGCTATCCCCGCACCGGCCAGCGCCGAGCAGGTCACGGCCTGCGCCGGCCAGCCGGGGGTGGGCGGCGCGAGGTAATGGAGTGAATCCTGCAGGACGCGTCGCGTCATCTCCGCCGGTTGGCGGTTGCCGCCGTCCGCCTTGGTCACCGCCACCGCGTCGGCCAGTTCCAGCGAGCCCCGCTTCATGCCCTGAAGATCGTCGCCGGCGCCGGTAATGGTCAGCAGCAGCAGAAAATCCACCATCGATCGCACCGCGATCTCGCTCTGCCCGACCCCGACCGTCTCGACCAGGATCACGTCGTGGCCGGCCGCCTCGCACACCAGGATGGTTTCGCGGGTCTTGCGACCGACCCCGCCCAGGGCCCCTCCCGTGGGCGATGGCCGGATGAATGCGTTCGTTTCCCGGGCCAGGCCCTCCATCCGCGTCTTGTCACCCAAGATGCTGCCCCGGCTCACACTGCTCGTCGGGTCGACCGCGAGGACGGCGACCTTCCGGCCATGGCCGCAGAGCCAGAGGCCGAGCGCCTCGATCAGCGTGCTCTTGCCGGCGCCCGGCACCCCGGTGATGCCGATGCGGACCGAATGCCCCGTGTGGGGCAGCAACCGCGCCAGCACCGCCTGGGCCAGTTCGATCCGGTCCGGGTGGTCGCTCTCAACCAGCGTGATCGCCTGAGCCAGAACGGACCGGTCGCCGCGCAGCACCCCCGCCGCGTACTCTTCCGGCGTCAGGTGGCGCCGGTGCGGCCGGTGGCTTGGCGCGGGCGCTCGCCCGACCCCGCCCGCCGGACCCGTGGTGCGCGGATCGGCTCCGCGCCGGATGCTGGCGGCGAACTCCGGTCCCGCGTCGGCGGGTCGCCTTTCCGGGTGGGTGGAGGCGGGCGTGGTCATGGTCCGGAGCTTGCTGGGGTCTTTCCCGGTTCCGGTTCGTCTCCGTTCGCGCTTTCGAGGGCGGATGCCGGGGGATGATTGCGGAGCGCGGAGGGTGGTCGGGCTTCCCGGGTCGGTTTCAAACCGGGCCCAGGCGCTCGTCAAGCAGGCGCATGATCTCCTTCCCCGTGGCCGGCAGCCTGGCCCCGGGACCGAAGATTGCCGCCGCCCCCGCGGCCTGCAGCGCCTCATGGTCCTGAGTGGGAATGACTCCCCCGCAGACGACCATGATGTCGGGCCGGCCGAGCCGCTTCAGTTCCCCGACCAGATTTGGCAGCAGGGTCTTGTGGCCGGCTGCGAGCGAACTCATCCCGACCACATGCACGTCGTTCTCCACCGCCTGGCGGGCCGCCTCCTCCGGCGTCTGGAACAGCGGGCCGATGTCCACGTCGAACCCGAAGTCCGCATAAGCCGTCGCCACCACCTTGGCGCCCCGGTCGTGTCCATCCTGGCCCAGCTTGGCGATGTAGATCCGCGGCCGACGACCCTCGCGCGCGGCAAAGGCGTCGGTGAGCGCGCGGACCGCCTCGATCTCGGGGCTGGCGCCGAATTCGGAGCGATACACGCCGGCGATCCTACGAATGACGGCCTGGTGACGCCCAAACGTCTTTTCCATGGCCAGCGAAATCTCGCCGAGGGTCGCCCGCGCCTGCGCCGCCGTCACGGCCAGTTCCAGCAGGTTGCCCCCGCCCGAGCGGGCGGCGGCGGTGATGGCGTCCAGCACCCGGCCCACCGCCGCCTCGTCCCGCCCGGCCTTCAACTCCTGCAGGCGGCGGATCTGCGCCTCCCGCACCGCGGTGTTGTCCACCTCCAGGATGTCGAGCGCCGGCTCCGTCTCCAACACCTCCCGGTTGACGCCGACGATGGTCTCCTTGCCGGAGTCGATGTCCGCCTGCCGCCGGGCTGCCGCCTCCTCGATGCGCATCTTCGGCAGGCCGGTCTCGATGGCGCGGGCCATGCCGCCGAGCGCCTCGATCTCCTCCAGGTGGGTCCGCGCCCGCTTGATCAGGGCGTCGGTGAGGTATTCGACGTAGCCGGAACCCGCCCACGGATCGACCGTGCGGCAGATCCCCGTCTCCTGCTGCAGGTAAAGCTGGGTGTTGCGCGCGATTCGCGCCGAAAAATCCGTGGGCAGCGCGATCGCCTCGTCGAGGGAATTCGTGTGCAACGACTGGGTCTGGCCGCCGGCCGCCGCCAGCGCCTCCAGGCAGGTGCGGGCGACATTGTTGAACGGATCCTGCGCCGTCAGGCTCCAGCCCGACGTCTGCGAATGCGTGCGCAGCGCGAGCGATTTGGGATTCGTCGGCCGGAATTCCGCCACGATCTCCGCCCAGAGCACGCGGGCGGCCCGCAGCTTGGCGATCTCCATGAAGAAATTCTTCCCGATTCCCCAGAAGAAACTCAGGCGCGGGGCGAAGTCGTCGATGGCGAGCCCGGCCTCGACGCCGGTGCGGAGGTACTCCCGCCCGTCCGCCAGCGTGTAGGCCAGCTCGAGGTCGGCCGTGGCGCCCGCCTCCTGCATGTGATACCCCGAAATCGAAATACAGTTGAACTTTGGCATCCGCCGCGCGCAGTACGCGAAAATGTCGGCGATGATCCGCATCGAGGGGCCCGGCGGGTAGATGTAGGTGTTGCGCACCATGAACTCCTTGAGGATGTCGTTCTGGATCGTCCCGCTCAGCTCCTCCAGGCGGGCTCCCTGCTCGAGCGCGGCGGCAATGTAGAAGGCCATGATCGGAATCACGGCCCCGTTCATGGTCATCGACTCCGACACCTCGCGGAGCGGAATGCCCTCGAAGAGCTGCTGCATGTCGCGGATGGAGTCGATCGCCACCCCGGCTTTTCCCACGTCGCCGACCACCCTGGGATGGTCCGAGTCATAGCCGCGATGCGTGGCGAGGTCGAAGGCGACCGACAGTCCCATCTGGCCCGCCGCCAGGTTCCGCCGGTAGAAGGCGTTGCTCTCCGCCGCCGTCGAGAACCCCGCGTACTGGCGCACCGTCCATGGCCGGCTCACGTACATCGTCGGATAGGGTCCGCGCAGGTACGGCGGGAAACCCGGCATCGAATCCAGCGGCTGTTCCACCGCCGCGAGATCGGCCCCCGTGTGAACGGCTTTGACGGGGATCTGCTCCGCCGTCATCCAAGGCGGCGTGTCGGCCCGGCCCGCCTCTGGCGCCGGCGCGGGATCCTCGAAACCAATCTGGGTGAAATCCGGCTGGATCTTCATGGCTGGACTCCGGCAAGACGTTGAAGGTGGGCGAGCGTCGTGCGCACGTTCGCGCGCAGGTGGATGAACCCGTCAAACCCGGCGGCACGGTAATCCGCTTCGCGCGCACCGGGGTCGCCGGCCAGAACCACGACCATCGCAGGCGCCGCCGCCTTGACCTGCCGCGCAAAGACGGGGGCGAGTTCCGGGTAGGTCTCATCGGTCGAGCACAGCACCACCACCGCGGCGCCGGAGGCGACGGCGGCGCCGGCCGCCTCGGCGGCGGTGGCGGCGGGAGCCGAGCGCATGGTCTCAAAACCACCGGCGGCAAAAAATCCGGTTGAGAAGTCGGCGCGGGCCTTGTGCTGCTTCGCCGGTCCCACCTTCGCGGGAAAGACCCCAATCCGCCGCCCCGTGCGCACCAGGAAGTCGTCGCCGGCCCGGCGCACCGCCTCGAACGCGGCGGCGAGGCGAAACGGCCGCAGCGCCGGGGCGGTCGGTCCGGGGTCGCGGCCCGCGGTCCAGCCCCGCGTCAGCTCCGCCAGCGACGCACGGCGGGCGGCGGCCCTCAAGGCGGAAAAATCCTTCGTCCATTCCCCCACCGCCAGCACCTCGGGGGTGGCGGCCGCGGCGGCCGCCGGCGCGGGTTCCTCGCGCCAATTTGGATGAATCCTTTTC
>JBJKRV010000017.1:0-3084 GCA_046704465.1 Opitutaceae bacterium
TTGGATTTTGTGGAATTGAACTTTACGAGCAAACCCGATGGCCTCGACGGGGCCGGCGCCGTAGGAGCGGTGAAAGCGCGCGTTGCACAGCTTCTCGATGGTGAACCATTTCCGCGATGAAGAGCACCGCCACCGTCAGGCAAGGTTGTCCACAGGTTGCCATTTTCCTCACTTTTACCTTCACTTTTTCGCGGGTCCGTGCAGTTTGATGCACGTCTCAAGCCATTAACCCTCAACTAAGTCCGCGTTTTCTCGCGACTTAGCTTCGCAGCGAAAAGACGGTTCGAGTCCCCCTGGGCACCATTTGTCCACTTTTCGAACCGGGGGGCTACACCAAAGATTGAGGAGGGACTGGGTAAGGTGGAAATGATCGCTAAAGTACACCGGGGCCCGGCCGATCACCGAGGGAAAGCAGGTTCCGGCGGATCTTCCACTGGCTAAAAAGTCGCCCTGCGAAACAAAATATCACCATGTCCTCGATCAGTTCCATCCAATCAGGCTCCAGCACGTCCGCGGCCCAGTATCAAGCGTACCTTCAGCGGCTCCAGGCGGCCAAGGCCGAGAGCGGCAAGGAGTCGGCGGCGACCACCAAAGCGGAGAAGCAGAATCCGGGGGTGGATGCCGACCACGACGGCGATTGAGCCGCATCGCCGTTCAGGCGGCGGTCTGATGGCGGTGGACAGGCGCCTCGCTCGCGTCAGTCCGCCGTCACGATCCGTTTTGGAGGCCCGCCGCGGTGGCGAGGGCGGTCAACGCCGCGCGCAAGGCGGGTCCCACCCGGGAGTCAGCTGCCAGGGCCGCCGCGTCGGTGCCGCGGCCTGGCAACGCCAGCGTGACGGATGCCGGCCCGATCAGCCGGGCCGACATGGTCCGGAGGATTTCGGCCAGGCTGGCGGCAGCGAAGGTCGAGCGTGGGGACAGATTGATCACCGCCACGGGCTTGCCCGGAAACTCCGTGCTTCCGACCAGCCAGTCCAGGGCATTCTTGAACGAGCCCGGGAGGCCGTGGGCATACTCGGGCGTGGAAAACCGCAAGCCATCCGACGATCCGACGGCGGCGCGCAGCGCTTGTGCGGCCGGCGGCGGGTTTCCGTCCAGGTCGGGATTGAAGTGGGGCAGGCTGCCGAGGCGGCGGTAGACCTCGACCACCATCCCCGGCGGCGCCGCGAGCGCGGCCGCTTCCAGGATGGCGGTGTTGGTGGAAGCGGCACGCAGGCTGCCTGAGATCGCCAGGACGCGCATTCGCGCGACGGTGGGGCGGTGGTACGCGAAAAGCCAGCGGGGAAAGCGCTGCGGAGCAGGATTGCTGCCTCGGACGGCGACCGTGGATGCGACGCTGACACGCTGCTTCCGTGTCTCGCTTCAGACTAACGCACGAGATTCCCTGGAGTTCATTTTGGCCCGCCGCGGCGGCTTGGACCGTGACCGCGGGAGGTGGACCGGCATGACGCGATTCCGGGATGGCGCGTGTCCGTTATCGAACCGGCGGCAAGCGATTTACGAACTTTTGGAATGGCCACCGGGGACCGATGCCGCTGTTTTAGATTGGACCCATGCCGGCGCGGTTTCCGGTCTGGCGTCGACGTTTCCCATTCTCCCCAGAACACCACCCTCCATGCCGTGGCGCCGGCCATGAGTCTCAAGCTTAGACTCCTCCTGTTGCTCGGCCTGCTGTTGTCCGCATTTCTGGCGTCGACGCTGATTCTCCACCGGTTCGAGGCGCGCCAGTCGGAAGAGATGCTGGTCATCGCCCGACAGGGGCGGTCCGACCTGCTGCAGCGTTGGCTGGAAGTGACGGGACAGGCCCTGCACCTCTATGCGAACGACCTTGCCCGGTCGAACGGGATGCCGGGCTATGTCGACGATCCCCGAGATGCCTGGGCGGCCAAGAACGTCGACTCCACCCTCGCCAAGTTCGACATCGACGCGGTCTGGGTGCTGCGGGCAGACGGCACGGTGCTCCATGCGGCCAACCGTCTTGACGACCCCGCGCTGGCGCATCTGCCCGTGCCTTCCTCCGGATTGCAGGCTCTCGCCGCCCATACCCCGCAGATGCATTTTTTCGCCCGTTCACCGACTGGTCTGCTCGAGATCAGGGGTGCGCCGATCAAGGCCGTGGGTTCCGCCTCCGATCCGCAGCGTCCTGCCGGCTGGCTATTGGCGGCGCGACAATGGAGCACCCGGCGCATCCGGGCGCTGGAGGAGCTGTCGGACAGCACCGTCACATTGATCGACGCCGGAGCCCGGCCCGCCGCGCGACAGGATGCCGCGTCCGAAATCGTCCTCGAGCGGCCGCTGACCGATTGGGAAGGGCGCACCATCCGCGTTCTGCGCATGGTGCAACGGTCGCCGGAGATCGCGCAGGCGCTGCGCGTCAGCTCATTTGAGACCCGCTTGTTTGGCGCCTTCGGCTTGCTGGTCGTCGCCCTGCTGGCGGTGGGCATGTGGCAGTGGGTGTTGCGTCCACTGGGCTGGGTGAACTCCAGCCTTGCCAACGGCGATGCGCGTTGGCTCAGGCCGCTGTTGCGGGAGGGGAACAAGTCCGAGCTGGGTCGCGTGGCGGTTTTGATCCAGATGGCATTCCGGCAGAAGCGCGATCTGGAAGTCGAAGTCGCGGCGCACAAGCAGGCCGAGGTGGCCCTGCGCGACAGCGAGGCGGCCGTAAGACGGGCGCTGGAGGAGCAGGCCCGGCTGGGCCGCGATCTGCACGACAGTGTGATCCAGTCGCTGTACGCCACCGGTATGGGACTCGCCGCCGTCCGGGCCGAGATCCGCGACAACCCCGCCGCGGCCGAAGCCAGAATCGACCAGGCCCGGGAGGCGCTCAACACGACCATCCACGACGTGCGGAATTTCATTGTCGGCCTGGAGCCCGAGGCGATCCAACATCAGCCTTTTACCCACGCTTTGGGCCAGCTGATTGAATTCATGCGGGCGATGCACCCGGTGGATGGCGTCGTGGAGGTGGACGAGGCATCGGCCAACCGCCTCACGTTGGAGCAACGGGCGAACTCCCTGCAAATCGCGCGGGAGGCGATCAGCAATGCCCTGCGGCATGGCGGAGCGAGCCAGGTTCGCCTGACG
>JBJKRV010000018.1:0-3449 GCA_046704465.1 Opitutaceae bacterium
ACCCAGAACAGCCCGAAGCGCAGCCAGAGCGGAATCACCAGCACGCCCAGCACGGTGGTGGCGATGATGATCCGCGCGGCCGTCAGCGGCTGCCCGCCGTAATGGCGCGCCAGCACGAGCGGCATCATGCCGGACGGCATGGCCGCCTGCACGACCATGACGTGCCGCAATTCCGGCGATAGCGGCGCGTACCGGGCCACCAGCAGAAAGGCGGCCGGCAGCAGGGCGAGCCGCAGCAGGCACGCGCCGGGCGTGGTCCGCGCATCGAGCAACTGGCGCGGGCGGTCGAAGTAGCCCGCCATGGTCGCCCCCACGATGATCAGGCCGAGCGGGATCGCGCACCCGGCCAGCGCGTCGACCGACCGCATCAGGGGCGCCGGCGGCACCCACCGCGCCAGGTTGAGGGCCACCGCCGCCACCAGCGTGCCGATCACCGGATTCACGGCCCGGTGCCAGCCCTCGCGCCACGAGAGTCCCGACAGCACCAGCAGACCCACGCTCCAGATGGCCAGCTCGCAGCCGGCGTTGTGCACGAGGAGCACGCCCACGCCGCGCCGGCCGAACAGCGATTCCATGATCGGAATCGGGATGAAGCCGTAGTTGTAGATCCCCACGGTGAAGGCGAAGGTGCGAAGGCCCGTGCCGGCATGCAGGCCGAGCGCCCGGCCCACGTAATACCCCACAGCAAAACCCAGCACCATGGTGCCGAAGCCGACCAGCGGCGGCCAGACGAGGTTTTCGGGCCGATGCAGCGCCGGGTTGCCCACGACCACCTGCAGGATGAGGCAGGGATACAGCACGTTGATCTGCACCTTCACGAGACTGTCTTCCACCACCTCGTTCAGCGCGCGGAACCACCGCAACCCCGCGCCCAGCGCGACGATCAGGAAGACCGGCGTGATGATGCCGAGAAGCTGCCAGTAGGAAGTCGCCACGATCCGACAAGAAAACACGATCGCCGGGCCCGCGAGCCTTCAATGATCCGCCATGCCCCCCGCCATCGCCCTGCCCGCCAGCCAGCCCGTCGTCCACGCCGCCTGGAAATTGAATCCGCCCGTGATCCCGTCGATGTCGAGAACCTCCCCCGCAAAGTGCAGGCCCGGGGAAAGCCGGCTTTCCATGGTCCTGAAATCGACCTCCGCGAGGCGGACCCCGCCGCAAGTGACAAACTCCTCCTTGAACAGACTCTTCCCCGTCACGGCATAACTCCCGCGCGCGAGTTGCGCCGCCAGGCCTTGCACGGCCTCGTTGGACACCGAAGTCCAAGGAAGATGGGCCGGCAGTCCCGCCGCCGCGGTCAGCCGCTCCCAGAGGCGTTGAGGCAGACCAAACGGAGCCCGTGCGCCCACCCGGTGACGTGGATGCCGGGCCCGCGTCTCCATCAAGGTGGCGGCGACCTCCTCGATCCCCCGCGGAGCCACCCAGTTGATCTCCAGATCGAAGGTGTAGTCCAGGTCGTGCAGGACGCGCGCTCCCCATGCCGAGAGCTCCAGGACGGCCGGACCGCTCAGGCCCCAATGGGTGATCAGCAGGGCGCCTTGGGCCCGGAGTCCGGTTCCCGGCACACAGACCCTGGCTTCAGCCACGGAAACGCCGGCCAGCCCCTGTATCCGCGCGTCGTTCAGCCGAAAGGTGAAAAGTGAAGGCACGGGCGGCTCCAGCGTATGCCCGAGCTGGCGGGCGATCTCATAACCGGCTCCGGCCCGCCCGCCTCCGGTGGCTATCAACAGCCGATCGCCCGACACGGCCCCGCCCGGGGTCAGTTCAACGGTATATCCGGGCTTTGCCGCCCGCACCCGACACCCGGTGCGCACTGTCACCCCGGCCACCGACGCCGCCCGTTGCAGGCAGTCGACGATCGTTCGCGAATCGTCCGTCACCGGAAACATCCGCCCATCGCCTTCGGTTTTCAGCTCGACGCCATGGACGGCAAACCAGTCTGCCGTCTCCTGCGGTCCCCAGCGATGCAGCGGCCCAAGCAGCTCGCGTCCGCCGCGCGGATATCTCCGCACCAGTTCATCCGGCGCGAAGCAGGCGTGGGTGACATTGCAGCGCCCGCCGCCTGAGACCCGGACCTTCGCCAACGGGTGTGCGGTCGCCTCGAAGATGACGACCTCCGCCGCCGGATCGCATTCCGCGCAGGCGATCGCGGCGAAATACCCGGCGGCACCCCCGCCGACGATCAGGACCCGGTTGCGATTCATGCCGACGGCCATGAAGTCGCAATCGTGGTCCCTTGTCGAAAATGAAACCGCCGCGGGCCGAATCGGCACCGCGGCGGGTTATAAAACTCCAGGGCGTGCGTCCCGGAAAAGGGCTTCAGGCTCCCGCGCCGGACGGCGGGTTGTCAGGCGGCGGCGGAGGGGGCTGATCGCCGCCCGGACCTTCACCGCGGAAACGCCGGCCGCGGGGCCGCATCTCGTCGAACTTCTTCTGTTGATCCGGCGTGAGAAGGGCGCGGATCTTGGCCCGCTCGTCCTTCATCGCGTCCATCATCTTCGCCCGCCGATCCTCCCGGCTGAGCGAATCGTCCTCCATGATGGAGCGCCGTTGGGCGGCCCCCGCTTCGAGGATGGGTTTGGCCTTCGCCTGTTGGTCGGCCGTGAGGCTCAGGACCTCCGTCATGTGCTGCAGCATGCGGGCGGGATCCATCCGGTGCCGCCAGCGCTGGGGGCGATTCGGCTGGGCGTCCGGGTTGGTCTGCGCATCCGGCGCCGGTGCCGGAGCGGGCGCGGATTCATCGGCGGCGCGCACCGCCGGCAGAGCGGCGACGGCAAATCCGGCCGCGAGGGTGATCGCCTTCAACAGTGTCTTCATAAAATCCCTTCGAGGGTGACCAAGGTTTGTTGTTGGAAGTGGAACCACGGCCCTAGACGCCCCCTTCCCCCGACGGTTACAGAACGGCGAAGCACCCGGCGCCGCCCGGCCCGCGAGCCGGCGATGGAGAATTTACATCCGGCCTCCGTTGGACCACTGTCGCCGGCCATGATCGCTGTCAGCGACCTCACCAAATGCTACGGCACGTTCACGGCGGTGCAGGCCCTGACGTTCGCCGTTCAACCGGGGGAAGTGATGGGGCTGGTCGGTCCCAACGGCGCCGGCAAGACGACCACGCTGCGCTGCTGCACCGGCGTCATTCCGCCCACCCGCGGACAGATCGCGATCGACGGCGTGGATCTGGCCGCCGATCCGGTCAACGCGAAGCGGCGCCTGGCCTTCTTCCCTGATGAACCGCGCCTCTTCGAGTACCTCTCGGTCTGGCAGCACCTGGTCTTCGTGGCCCGCCTCTATGGCGTGGCGGACTACGCAGCCCGGGCCGAGCCGCTGCTCGCCGAGCTCGAAATGGCCGACAAGAAGGAGCTGCTGCCGGGCGAGCTCTCGCGCGGCATGAAGCAGAAGCTCGCCATCGCCTGCGGGCTGCTCCACCAACCGCGCGTCATCTTCTTCGA
>JBJKRV010000019.1:0-3119 GCA_046704465.1 Opitutaceae bacterium
CCTGACCGAAGGCGGAGGAGGTAGACCACGAAAGTGCCCTTCGACGCGGGCCCTTGGCCCTTGCTCAGGGCCATTCGACGCGCCTCGTCAACCAAGACATTCACCGCCTTCGATTATGCGGGCCGCAGGCCATGAGCAAGCCGAGCCTCGCGAGGCGCGTCGAATGGCTGCCCGGCATGGGCTCGAACCATGACTAAAGGATTCAAAGTCCTCTGTGCTACCATTACACCACCGGGCAGGGTGCAAAGCGCGTTACGTTGGGCTGATGGATCGGACGGTCAAGGCCGTAAAGGTCCGGCGCGGCCAAGCCTGCGGCACGTACTCCGCCGCCCGCGAGGCGGATCCATGGCCAAAAATGACAACCATTGGCCAAAATATGCGCAGCGACCCGATTCCGGATCCGCTACCCTCTGGCCTGCAATAATCAAGACAACCCTTTCAGGATAGGGTTGTCGCCACGGTGTCCCTTCTGCTGTTACCCCCCTCGCCTGCGCCCGACGCCGGCCGAACGACTTGCTGTCGCCGCCGGCAGCGGCACCGTGCCCCGCCCCCGCGGGCCACCCAGGCAACGCCCGCCGGGCCACCCCCTCCCATCCATTCCGTTGCCTGCGCCGGGGGCCTATGGCTTGGACAGGTGCTCGCTCCGCACCCGTCCGCCATGCTGGTGACGGCGGGACTGGCCCTCGCAACCGGCGCCGGGCTCGCCGGGCTCTGGAGACGCCGCCGGTCCGGGAATCCGGCGCGAGAAGCCGACCGGGAGATCGCCCGGCTCAATCGCCTGTACGCGGCGCTCAGCGCCGTCAACAAGGCGATGTTGCAGGCCGCCTCCCGCGCGGAGCTCTTCGACGAGGTGTGCCGCGCCGCCGCCGGGCCCGACGGCTTCCGGCTGGCCTGGATCGGCTGGCCGGACGCCGACGGCATTCTTCGTCCGATCGCGATGGCCGGCAGCGCGCAGGGTTACCTGCAAGACATCGTGGTCACGACCGACCCGCACCAACCCGCGGGCCGGGGACCGGGAGGCGTCGCCTTTGCGACCGGGCACACCGCGGTCATCCGGGATTTCCAGACCGATCCGACCTTCGCTCCCTGGCGCGACTCCGCGGCCCGCCACGGGCTGAACGCCTGCGTCGGCGTGCCCCTGCGCGAGGGCGGACGGATCGTTGGCGTGCTGCTGGTCTATGGCGACGAATCCGGACAGTTTCGCGACCGCGAGGTTCAATTGCTGGAGGAGATGGCCGCCGACCTCTCCTACGCGCTCGATCGACTGAAGCATGAGACGGAGCGCAAGCGCTCGGAGGCATCGCTCCACCTGTTCCGGGCCCTGATCGACAGCACGACGGATGCGATCGAAGTCATCGACCCGGCGACCGGACGTTTCCTGAATGTCAACGACAGCGCCTGCCGCATGCTGGGCTACACCCGGGAGGAACTCCTGGCGATGACCGTCTTCCAGGTGGTGGCGGGGCTCAACCAGGAGGCCTTCGACCGGAACACCGCCGCCCTGGCGCAGCACGGGCACCTCACCTTCGAGGACTGCCACCGGCGCAAAGACGGCAGCACCCTGCCGGTGGAGGTCAGTCTCACGCAGGTCAGGCTGGAGCAGAAATACCGGGTGACGATCGTGCGCGACATCACCGAGCGCAAGAGATCCGAGGCGGCGTTGCGGGAATCGCAGGCGCTCTACCACGGCCTCGTCGAGCAGATGCCGGCCGGCATCTACCGGAAAGACGCCGCCGGACACTTCGTCTTTGTCAACTCCAGCGTGCTGCGGGTATCCGGCCTGACCGCCTCGGAGGTGATCGGCCGGACGGCGGCGGAGATGACGCGCTTCCTGGAGGACCGGGCGGGCGGGCGGCTGCCGCCCGGCACGACCACGGCCATCTTCGCCCACGGGGAGGAACACCACGCCCGGATCATGCAGACCGGCGACCAGATCGAGGAGGACCTCGCGCTGACGACGCTCCAGGGCGAACACCTGCATGTGCACGCGGTCAAGAGCCCGGTCTTCGGCGCCGACGGCCGGATCATTGGCAGCCAGGGAGCGCTGTTTGACGTCACGGCCCGCAAGCAGGGCGAGAAGATGCTGGCGCGCCATGACGCGATCCTGACCGCGGCGATGTACGCGGCCCATCGTTTCCTGCACTCCACCGCCTGGCGCAAGGCCGTGCCCGACATCCTGGCCCGCGTGGGCACGGCTGCCGACGTCAGCCGGGTCTTTATCTTCGAGCGCCAGACCACGCCGCCGGCCGACGTCGTCGTCAGCCGGAAGTTCGAGTGGGCGGCGGACGGTGTCGGCGCCGAAATCGACGACCCGGGCCTCCAGAACCTCGCGCTGACCGGCGCCGGCCTGGGCCGCTGGGCGGAGCTGTTCCTGCGCGGCGAGGCGCTGAACGGGAATGTCGCGGCGCTGCCGGCGTCCGAGCGCCCCATCCTCGAGGAGAAAAGCATCCAATCCATCCTCGTCGTCCCGGTGATGCTGGACGGCGCCCTCTGGGGGCTGATCGGCTTCGACGAGTGCCGCTCGGAGCGCACCTGGCACGAGGCGGAGATCGACGCGCTGCGCACGCTCAGCCAGTTGCTCGGCGCCGCCGTCCGGCGGGAACAGACCGAGCACGTGATGCGCCGGTTGTCGCGGGCGGTCGAGCAGAGCCCGGCGTCGATCGTCATCACCGACCGGACCGGCGCGATCGAATACGTCAACCGCAAGTTCGTGGAGGTCGCGGGCTACACGCTGGACGAGGCGCGGGGCCGGAACCCGCGCATGCTCAAGTCCGGGGAGAACCCACCCGAACTCTATCGTGACCTGTGGCTCACCATCACCGGCGGCCGCGAGTGGCGCGGCGAACTCTGCAACCGCAAGAAAAACGGCGAACTCTTCTGGGAGTACGCCTCCATCTCGCCGTTGCTCAACGACGCCCGGGAGGTGACCCACTTCCTGGCGGTCAAGGAGGACATCACCGAACGCCGGCGGGTCGACACGGCCCTGCGCGACAGCGAGTACCTGCTGTCCAAGTCCCAAGAGGTGGCGCATGTCGGTTCGTATCAGATCCGGATCGACGCCGGCACCTGGACCTGCACGCCCGAAACGAATCGCATCCTCGGCATTGATCCGGGCTATC
>JBJKRV010000020.1:0-5801 GCA_046704465.1 Opitutaceae bacterium
CCGGCCGCGGGCGGCCGTGCTGGTGTTGCTTGGCCTCGGCCTGTGGGAGGTGGCGGGACGCCGGGCGCTCGCGTGCGTGTTGGTCCTGGCCGTGGGCTTCGGCGCGCTCACGGTGCGGCGCAACGAGGACTATCGCAGTGCGGTCGCGATCTGGACCGACACGGTCGCCAAATGTCCCGGCAATGCCCGCGCGCACGGCAACCTTGGCCGGGCCTATCTCCTGCTCGGCCGCTGGTCGGAGGCGATCGCCGCCTGCCGGCAGGAACTGCGGCTCGCGCCGGACTACCACGGGGATGCCCGCGCCAACATCGGCCGGGCGTTGACGCAACTGGGCCGGCCGGCGGAGGCCCTGCCCTATTTCGTCGCGGCCCTGCGGTTCCGACCCGACAGCTTCGACGTGCACAACAACTACGGCATCGCCCTGGCGGCGCTGGGCCGGTGGCACGACGCCGTGGCCCAATATGAAATCGCGCTCCGCCTGCACCCGGATCTCCCCGAGGCGCACAACAATCTCGCCAACGCCCTGGCGAAAGCCGGCCGGCTGCCGGAGGCGCTGGCCCAATACGCCGCCGCCGTCCGGCTCGATCCGGACTTCGTGGCGGCCGAAGTCGACTGGGGACGGGCGCTCGCTGCCGCCGGTCGCCCGGCCGATGCGCTGCCGCATTTCGAAAAGGTGCTGCGGGTGCGCCCCGGCGCCGCGGCGCAGTCCGACCTCGCCAACACCCTGTCCGTCCTCGGCCGGACCCGGGAGGCGATCCCGCACTATCAGGCGGCGCTGCGACTGCGGCCGGACAGCGCGCTGGACCATCTCGGTCTGGGAAATGCGCGGGCGCGCCTCGGACAGGCTGAGGATGCCGTTCGCCAGTATGAAGCAGCGGTACGCCTGCAGCCGACGATGGCGGACGCGCAGCACAATCTGGCCATCGTGCTCATGCAACTCGGCCGGCCGACCGAGGCCCTGCCGCATTTCGAGGCCACGGTGCGCCTGCTGCCGGGCTCGGCGCCGGCGCATCACGAACTCGCGGAAGTCCTCGGCGAACTCCATCGGTGGAACGAGGCCGCACGCCAGGAGGAGGAAGCCCTGCGGCTGCAGCCGGATTTCCCGGAGGCGCGCGAGCACCTCAGGAGCCTGCGCCGGCAGTGACGCGGATTCCGGCGGGCGCCTCCTTTTTCTTCGGAGTGCCGATCAGCGGAGCGGTTGAAGGAGGAGCACCGCCGAGGCGGGACAGGCGCAGGGAGAGCGATGCCCGAAAAAAGCTCAAAGACGCAGCGAAAGGGGTCAGGTTGTACATTTTTCACTGATGTGAAATGTACAACCTGACCCCTTTTGATTGAAACGGCGATGACGCAGCCAAACGCTCTGGTTGCGTCATCCGGAGCGTAGCGAAGAATCCAGATGGACCAGGAACCGCAGCTCCGTCACCTCGTTCGGCTCGATGCTTCGCTGCGCTCAGCTCAACAAGGGTGTCGACCGGCATTCCTCGCCGATGCGCGTGATTCGCCCAGACCGGACCACAGCGCGGCAGTCGCCCACTTTCACTCTTTTCCTCTCACAGGTGATCGAGGATCTCCTGGAAATACCCGGCTGTGGTGGTGTTGCCGGCGCGAGTGGCCAGGTTCAAACCTTCCGTCAGGATGCGGCGCGCCTGCTCCCGCCTCCCGGTGGCCGCGTAGGCCTGGCCGAGGAAGAGGTCGCCCTGCGGGTCGTCCGGCTTGAGCCGGTGATAGGCCTCGAGCGGGGCCACGGCGTCGGCAAAGCGCTGGTGGGTCAGGTACAAGGCGCCCAGGCTGATCAGCAGGTCGGTGTCCTCCGGCTCGATGGCCAACGCGTCCCGGTACTCCCTCGCCGCCGCCGCCACGTCACCCCGGGCCTGCGCCTCCCTCGCCGCGTGCCGGTGCCAACGGACCATCAGGTAGCGCGCCTGCGGCATCTCCGGATTGCCGTCGAACAGCGGGCGCAGGTACTTCGTCGCCTCCGCCCATCGTCCGGAGTCCTCCTCGATCTGCGCCAGCAACGCCAGCGACGACGGGAACGTCGGCTTCAGGATTAGCGAGCGGTGCAACGCCGCCACGGCGTCACCCAGCCGGCGAACCTCGATCAGGGCGAGCGCGAGATTATAGTTCGCGTCGGGGTCGTCCGGGTTCCGGGCGACGGCGGCCTCCAGGGCCTGGACCGCCTCCTGGTGCCGGCCGAGGTTGCCCAGGGCGGTTCCGAGGGCGTCGTACAACTCGAATGCATCGCCCGTCCGCGACAAACCCAGGCGCGCGACGGCGACCGCCTTCGCCGGCTCCTTTAGGTCGCGGTAGGCCCGGCTCAAATAGACATAGAACAGCGGAGTCGGCGGGGGCGTCGTGGCGCGCTTCAGCCCTTCCTCGAACACGTCGCGCGCCATTGCCGGGCGGTGCGTCTCGAGATAGAGGCCGCCCAGGAGCGTGTACGCCGTCAGCACGTCGGGCTTGAGTCGGATGGCGCGCTTGAAGTCCGCTTCGCCGCGGTCGCCGAACTTCGTCTGGTAGTCGACCGTGCCGCGGATGCACAGCCGGTCGTAGTCGTAGCACCACGCGTTCAATTGATCCAGCCACGGATCGCTGGCCGCGCGAAACCGGCCGTCCACGTGCCCCATCAGGCGCTGCACGGCCGCTTCGTGCGTCTTGCCATCGGCCGCCAGGATCTGGGCATAAAGATTGTGCGGATCGGGAAACGCGGGAGCGTCCTTGACCAGTTTGGCCAGCAGCGTCCCGGCTTCGTCGCGCCGGCCCTGGAGCAACGCGACCCGGGCCAGGCCGAGGCGCGCGTACGGATCGCCGGGCGCCAGCTTCAGGCACCGGCGGTAGTCGTGCTCGGCGCCGTCGAGCTGGCCGGTCTTGAGCTCGATGTCGCCGAGGCTCAGCCAGGCCGGGGCGTACGTCGGCGCCAGCCGCGTGGTCTCCGCGAACAGAGTGGCCGCTTCCGCGTAGTCGCCGGCCGAGCGCCGGAGATCGCCGAGGTAATAGCACCACCGGGCGTCGTGCGGCTGGGCCACGCGGAGCAGCCGCCAGCAAACCTCCGCCTGTCGCGCATACCCGCTGGCGTCATAGAGGCGCCCCAGTTCGGCCACCCCCGCCAGCGCGCCGTCGCGGGACTCCGCCCGGCGTTGCGCTTGCGCCAGCCGCTCGGCCAGCAGCGCGGGCATGGTCGACCGGGCCGGCAGCGCGGGCAGCGCGGCCTGGATCCGTTTCACCAGTTCGTGCCGGCGCCAGACCGGCACGAGCACGACTCCGGCCACCACCAGGGCGAGAATCGCTGCGCCGGCCGCCCAGGCGCGCCACACGCGGTTTCCCTGGCGCACGGTCATCGGCTGTTCATTTCGTTCCACGGGATGACAGTCTCGAAGCGTTTCCGCCCCGGGAGCGCGGGCGGTCCGCCCGCCGGATGCAACGCCCGCGCGCCAGCGGCGCGCGCTCCCGGCGACCGCCGGGCAACAACGGCAGCGGGGAGCCCATTCCTCCAGACAGGCTGCTTCCCCAGAATGCGTTCATTTTCGGCGCCACAGCGTGACACTGCTCATGTGTTTGTACGGAGGCAGGACGTGGAATCCTCCCGTCACGATCACGGGCACGCCGTTGCCGTCGAGGTCGCCCACCGCCGCCGTCACCAGCTGGATTGGCCGGTGGGCGAGCACGACCGGCGTGAAGTGCTCGTGCCCGTCGTTCAGCCAGGCCATCATCGACACCGCGTTGGGATCGTTCCAGTCCGCGTAGCAACTGACGGCCAGCAGATCGATCGTGCCGTCGCCGTTCAGGTCCGCCGCGCAGGGTGCGAACGCGCCGGGAAGATTCCCCACGCGGTGAAACCGGAACTTCCCGTGACCCAGGTTCTCGATCCACTGGATGCCGTGCCAGGGACGCGCGCCGGGCACCGCGTAGTCGAAGCCGTCGCCGTTGGTGTAGACGAGATCGGGCCGCCCGTCCCGGTTCACGTCGGCGACGATCAGGCCGCTGCTGCCATAGTCCTCGTTGGTCGAGCCCCAGATGATGGCGTCCTTGAACCGGCCGTGACCGAGGTTGTGGAACCAGTGAACCTCCTCCCACTCCTGGGAGATGACGGCGGCGAAATCGGGGCGGCCGTCCCCGTCGAAGTCGGCCACCGGCGTGTTGATGCAGCCGGACTGCGTGTTGACGATGTGGCTGATAAAATGCCAGTGGCCCATGTTCTCCATCCAGCGCGTCTCGCCCTGATCGTAGCCGAACTGCCCGACGATGAGATCGAGACGGCCGTCCGTGTGGCCGGTGAGGTTGGCGGCGCGCACGTCGGTAACCCGGGCGACATGATCGATGAGGACATGCTTCCGGAAATGCCGGTTGTCGAGATTCTCGAGCACGACGACGGAGCCGATCCGGGCGTTGGTGGGGGTGATCTGGCCCATGCTGGCCACCAGCACATCCAGGCGTCCGGTGCCGTTGAGGTCCGCCGCCCACACATGGACCGGGCCGGGAATATCGCGGCCGATGATGTGCTCGGTGAACACGCCGCGCGGACTCTGCCGGATCCAGCGGACCGTGTTCTGCTCACCCTCGCAGTAGAGCACATCCATCAGGCCGTCCTGGTCGAGATCGACGATCTCGACGTTGGTCACGATCGGCCGGCCGAACGCACTGACCGGCGCCCCGATCGGCGTGGGCACATAGTGGAGCGGCGCGAAGTGATGCGGCGGCGGGGGCGCTGCCGCGACCTCCGCAACGTTTGGAACCGAGACCTGCAGCTCGTGCACGGCGACCAGCGCGGCGGCCGCCAGCACGGCGACGATGACCGTGATGAGAACGTATCGCCTGGGATTGCTCGCCTTCACCTGCACCTAGGGGGACCGCGCCGCCATCGAACGACCCGAGGCTCTGGCTGGATGGTGGCGCACCAGCCAGGAATACGGATCGGTCCGGCCGCGATCCGCCGCGCTCCACCACCTCGCGGCGAATGAATCGTGGCCGGCCGGGACGCCGCCGCACGTTGAGACTGGGACGCTCATGGCTGGCTGCGCATCTGATCCGGCAGCAGGCTTTGCGCGAGTCGGCGCAGCCTGGGATCCGCAATCTCGAGGCCAAAGGCCCGGCCCATGATTTGCAGTCGATACAACGAGACGGTGCTCAGCGAGCGCAGGCGCGCCTCGGTCGCGCCGTCCAGGCAGCGCTGCACCTGGGCCCGGGCCAGGTCGAACCGCTTTCCCTCCACCAGCGCAATGGCCAGGCTCACGCGCCGGTCCCACGGCAGGGCCTTGTCCTCCCCGCGGGCGAGGCCGGCCTGCACGTCGCGCAGCGCCGCCTCGAATTCGTCCGGTTCGCCGGCGGCATGCGCGACCAGCACGCGGGCCACGGCGGCACCGAGGTTGGCGGGAAACGAATGCGCCAGCGTGTAGGCGACGCCGAGCGCCTTGCCGATATGGCCCATCTCCACGAAGTATTCGGCCAGATGGCTCAGCGCGGTCGGGTTGTCCTGCACGCCGACGACCTCGAAGATCGCGACCGACTGTCCCTCGAAACCCGCCACCTTGGGCAGATGGTAGGGCACGGGCCGCAGCCAGCGGGGCGGAAGCCAGTGATGCAGCAACGCCATGAGGGAGTGGGCATACTGGTTGGTGCCGAGGTGGGCATATTCGTCGAGCGAGTTGTCCCATGACGGCACGACGATGTATTTCAGGTGCCGGCCGCGGGCCAGGGCCTGCGCCTCATCGGGCGAACTGGCGCCGGCAATGCGGATGCACGCCATCAGGCCCGCCTTGTTCTCCACATCCAGGGTGCCCAGCCCGGTCAGGCCGCCGTTGAAGTAC
>JBJKRV010000021.1:0-7177 GCA_046704465.1 Opitutaceae bacterium
GGCGAGCTCGGTGGTGGAGCAAACGCGCCCAAACAGCGTCGTGAGGGCTCCCTGGGTGCCGGCGTTCTGATCGACGAGCAGGGCGAGGCAGCCCCGGCGCCGCAGAATTGCCATGGCTTCGTGAAACCCCGCCTTGCGCGAAAGCAGGCGCATGCCGAAGCGTTCGCGGGTCTGCCGCACCCACGCATCCGCGGCCGCATGGTCCAGCGGCCGGAAGATCACGCCAAACTCCGGGAAGGGCGGGGGCACGAGAAGCGGGATGACGGTCTCGGCCTCCCAACCGCAGAGGTGAGCGGTGGTGATCAGGGTGGGGCGCGGGTGGCCTTCCCGATGCGGCGCGACGCTCGCCTGCACCTCTGGCGAGGCCGTCAACATGGCGCGCAGGCGGCGTTCCGGAAGCGACGGCAGGGCGAGCGAAAACAGGCCGGTCTCAATCAATCGGCGACAACTCGTCCGGCCAATCCGGCGGTGCCAGTCCCGCGGCCGGTCCGGAAAGGCGTGGTGCAGGTTGGACAGAATCAGCCGACGCCGGCGCCGGCCGGCAAAGAAAAGCAGATCGCCGAGGACCGCGGCTCCGACGCGGAGCCACGCCTCCGGCAGGCGGGCCAGGACGAATCCGGCGAGCTGCAGGGCCCCTTTAATCATCGACGGACGGCTCCCCGGCGGACCGGCAATCGGGATTCACACGGTGATGACGGATTAGCATTTGCCTTCGATGCGAAACCTCATGAAACCTATGCTGCGCGTGGTTAAAAGCCTTTTTCCGGCTCCCGGCCAATGACCAACCTGTTGATCATCAAACCTTCGTCGCTCGGTGACATTGTGCACGGGCTGCAGGTGGCGGTCTCGCTGAAAACGCAGCGGCCGGACCTGCGGATTGCGTGGATCGTGCGCGACGTGTTTGAGCCCCTGGTGAGGACCTGCGAGGTGGTCGATCAAACCTACGTGTTTCGCCGCGCCGAGGGCGTGCGCGGATTTCTCAAGCTGATGCGCGAGGTGCGGCAGACCCATTTCGACTACGTGTTCGACATGCAGGGCTTGTTGCGGACGGGACTGATGACCTGGCGGACCCGGGCGACGCGCAAGGTGGGGCGCCGCGACGCCCGGGAGGGGGCGACGTTTTTCTACGGGCGAAAAGTGCCGCTGCCAAGCGATGGAGCCCAGAGTCACGCGCTCGACATCCTGCTGCAGTTCTGCCCGGTACTCGAGGCGGTTCCGGAACTGCGGGGGGAATTGCGCTTTCGGGAGGCGGCGGACCTCAGCTTCAGTTTCATCGAAGGGCGCCGGGGACAGCGGCCGATCCTGATCTTTCCCGACAGCCGGCGGGTCGAGAAACGCTGGAATGGGTTTCGCCAGCTCACCGATCTGCTGCTGCGGGACGGCACGGGACGCAAGATCATCTGGGCGGGCAACAATGCGCTGGCCTACCGGGACAAAACCCCCGAGGGGCAGTTTGTGAACCTCACGGGGAACACGAGCCTGGTCTCGCTGGCGGCGCTGATCCGACGGGCCGACTGGGTGATCTGCAACGACAGCGGGCCGCTCCACCTCGCGGCCGCGCTCGGAATCAAGACGCTCGGAATCTTCGGCCCCACGGATCCCCGCCTCTTCGGGCCGTATCCGCTCAACAGCCCGACGAATCACGTCGTCCAGGCGCCCGTCGGCGATCTGCGGTTGCTGACGGCGAAGGACGTCTACGCGCGCTTCGCCCGGCTGGATGCGATCAGCCGCGGTCAGAGTCCGCCGGGCTCCTCCACGCCCTGGGTGAAACGCCCGTGGGTATGAAACCAACGCCGGCGACGGTTCGGGTCGCGGCCTCAGGGTGGAGCCGATGAGACTGGGGGTTCGCGCGCATGATTTCGGAAAACTGCCGGCCGCGGAGCTGGCGGAGCGGATTGCGGCGGCCGGATTTTGCTGCGTGCAGCTCGCGCCGACCAAGGCCCTCGCCGGTTTCGACACCGATGCCGGCCGCCTGAATCCGGGGCTGGCCTGGCAGATCCGGCGGACGTTCGAACGCCGGGAGATCCAGATCGCGGTGCTCGGCTGCTATATCAACCTCGCGGATCCGGATGAGTCGCGGCGGGCGCGCCAGGTGGCTCGATTCAAGGAGTACCTGCGGCATGCGCGGGATTTCGGGTGCAGCGTGGTCGGGACGGAGACCGGATCGCTCAATCCGGATTTCTCCTTCCACCCCGGCAACCGGGGCGAAGAGGCGTTTCAACGGGTGCGGGAGGTGGTCCGTGAGCTGGTCCGGGAGGCCGAGAGGTTCGGGGTCTTCGTCGGCATCGAAGGCGTGGCGCCGTACGTGATCTCGGACGTCGAGCGTCTCGGACGCCTCCTCGACGAGGTCGGATCGAACAACCTGCAGATCATCTTTGATCCGGTGAACCTGCTCTCCCCGGAGAACCACGAACGCCAGGACGACATCATCCAGGGAGCGTTCGAACGGTTCGGCGACCGCATCGCGATCGTGCACGCCAAGGATTTTGTCCTCGAGGGCGACCGGTTGCGGTCGGTGCCGTCGGGCCGGGGCCGGCTGAACCACCGGTTGCTGGTCGAACTCGTGGAGGCGCGAAAGCCCGGGATCAGCATGCTGCTGGAAGACACCACCCCCGAGACGGCCGGGGAGAGCCTGCGCTTTCTGCGGTCGTTCGCCCGCGACGCGGCCTGGTAGCCGCGGCGGCCGGACGCCACCGGAGCGCCGCGCCCGACTACTGCTGCAGATGCGTCTGCAGGTTCAGGACCTCGACGCCCGCCAGCAGCACGATGCCGATGCCGTGCGTGTCATTGAGATTCCAGGAGAGTTCCTTCTGGTAATACTCCGGCGAGAAGGAGAATTCCGACCCGCGGCAGACCCCGTAGACATTTCCGCCCTTGTCGATGGAGATCCGGTTGAGCGCCTCCCAGGCCCGGAACACCGCCCGGATGTAGGGATCGGGCTGGTCCAACCAGCCGAGCCGCACGCCGCGGGCGAAGGCGTAGATGAACATCGAGGTGCACGACGATTCCGGATACGATTCGGGCAGGTTGAGCACCTGGTGCCACATGCCTTTCTCGTCCTGCAAGCTCAGATAGCCCGCGCAAAGAACCCGGAACATTTCGAGCAGCGCCGGGCGGAGTTCGTGGTCCGTCGGCAGCACCGCCAGCAACTCCGAGAGCGAGAAGATGACCCAGCCGTTGCCGCGGCCCCACGGCACGCCCGTCGCCATCTGCCGCTTGAAATCGTAGACGTGCGACATGACCTGCAGTTCGGGAATGTACAGGTGCCGCTTGAATCCAAGGAACTGGCGGGCGGCGTCGTCGAGGTAGCGCCGGTCGCCCGCCAATTGGTAGTAGCGGCACAGGAAGGGCACGCTCATGTAGAGGTCGTCCGCCCACATCGTGTCCTCGTGGAAGACGTGCATGAGATGCTTGCGGAAGAACGTGCCGTCGGGCAGGCGGACCTGCCGGTTGGAAATGTAGTCGGCGACGAAGTCGGCGATCTCGCGGTAACCGCGGATTTCGAAATGGCGGGCCACCTCCAGCAGGACGGAACCGAAGGAGCCGCAATCGTCGAGGCTGTCGATGCTCGTGAGCAGATGGTGGATCGCGGTGGCGCCCCCGAATTGTTCCTTGTCCCACAGCGCGTAGCGGAACAGGTCGCAGCAGAACTGGACGTGGCCGACGACGTACTGCTGGAGCTCGGCCGACCCGATGGCCCGGGCGCTGTGCAGCAAGCCGTAGAGGGTGACCCCGAGCGGATAGTTCCAGCGTCCCCAAAGGGGATTTTCGTTGTAGGGTCGGACCCAGGTCTCGGGCACATCCAGGCGCCAATACGTTTCACCCGTCAGCCCCGGGGTGGTCCGATTGAGATCACGCAGGACCGGCCAGTCGATCGGAACGTCACCGCCAAGCGGACCGAGGTAGATCCACGGCTGGGAGGCGCCTTGGATTCGACAGGGGCTTTGGAGCGGGACGGCCTCGTTTCCATGGTGCAGCGCGATCTCGAAGCCCCAGTCGTCGCCCTCGCATGCACATTTCACCATCACGGGATGGCAACCGAACGGCGCCTCGATGGCGGCGGCGATCTTTCCCGAGCCGGCAGCCCGAAAGACTTCGCGGTCGGCGATCCAGACCGAAATCGAGCCGCGATGATGACCCTGCAGGCGGTATCCGCCAGGGCCTTCGTGAAGGAAGCTGCCGGTGGTCCAACCGACGGCCACCGCGGCGCGGGTCGGCCCGAAGATGCGCGCCAGCTGCCCTTTCTTCAACTCGGCCGCCTCCCAGGTTTCCTCCGGCAGCCACTTGAGGCCGGTGGCTTTCTCGCTCAGTCCCGCGCCGGGCAGCGTTTCGAGCTCGCGTGACATGGGCGGCGTGTAGATCCACCCCTCCTGTCCGCCCCGCTCTTCGGTCGGCATGAGGAAATAATAGGGCAGCTTCCCGAGCCAGGTGCCGAATCTGCCGCCAAAGCCGGCGCGTGTCTTCTTGAACCGGATGACGAAGTGGTTCCAGCCCGCGGCCAGCTGGATCGCGACCGAATGGCGCGTGTCGCGATAGCGCTCCTGCACGATGCCCGAACGAAAGACAGACGCTCCGTTGCAGTAGACCGCCATCGGCCCGAAGCAGGTGACGTCGAACTTCAGCTCCGCGCCGTTGTCGCTCCAGTAACGCGCCCAGGCATAGACATATTGCTCCGCGACGGCGTTGGGGAAGATCCGGTCGAAGTCGACCTCGTACCGGTAATCCTTGGCGCGGTGGATGCCGCGCTTGCAGTACGCCCGATAGGTCGGCGGATGCGGCGGGTTGACCCCGACATACCGCCGGGCGACGGCTTCAAGCGTCCGGGCGATCGTGCAGCCCGCCTGGGCGTACATGCTGTTCTGATCCTCAAAGAAATAGCCCATGGAAGGGAGGGAGAAAGGGGACGAATTCGCTGGCGTTGGGGCTGAATTCAGGCGACGCGCGGCGGGGAAGTCAGCGGGGCGGGCCTTGACGCGCAGAGTCGCGGAGATTGGGGTCTGAGCGTTCTCGGTCGCCTCTTGTGACTCAACCAGCGGCACGTCTGACTGTAAGACAGGCGGTGGAGCGGGGTCCGGCCCGGGTGGATTCCGTGCATCGCAGGCCAACTTTGATATTTATTCGCCCAGACCCGCCCGTCATACCAATCGCGCTATGCTCGACCCGAAACTCCTGCGTGAATCGCCCGAAGTGGTGCGGGCCGCGATCGCGTTCAAGCATCTGGAAGTGGACCTCGATGCCATGCTCGACCTTGACAGTCAGTGGCGCGCCCAGATCGGCGAGGTCGAGGCGTTGCGGGCCCGACAGAAGTCGGCCAACAGCGCGATGGCGGGGCTGCAGAAAGGCTCGGTGGAGTTTCTGGAAAAGGTGCGCGAGCTCAAAGGACTGTCCACGGAGATCAAGGAGCGGGAGGCTCGCCTGGCGGACGTCGAGGGGCGGTGGCGGGCCGCCACGCTCACGATTCCCAATCTGCCCCACGAGAGCGTGCCACCCGGACGGACGGCCGAGGAGAATGTGGTGGTGGCCCGGCACGGCGAAATCGAAAGCGCATCGGCGCTCGCCCGGCCCCACTGGGAGATTCCGGGCTTCGAGCGTTGGTTTGATTTCCCGCGCGGAGTCAAAGTGGCGGGAGCGGGTTTTCCGTTCTACCTGGGCGACGGGGCCCGCCTCGTGCGGGCGCTCGTGCAGTTTTTCCTCACGGAAGCCGGCCGGGCCGGCTACGAGGAGGTCCATCCTCCGATCCTGGTGAACGCCGCCAGCGCGAGCGCGGTCGGCCAGCTGCCCGACAAGGAAGGAATGATGTACGAGACGAGGGAGGATGCGTTCTATCTGGTGCCGACAGCCGAGACCCCGTTGACCAATTTCTTCCGCGACGAGATCCTGGACGAGTCGTCGTTGCCGGTCTGCCGGTGCGCGTACACGCGCTGTTTCCGCCGCGAGGCGGGGAGCTACGGCAAGGACGTGCGGGGCCTGAACCGCCTGCATCAGTTCGACAAGGTCGAGCTCCTCAAGTGGGTGCATCCGACGAAGAGCTACGACGAATTGGAGTCGCTGCGGGCTCACGTCGAGCATCTGCTGCAGTTGCTCGAACTGCCGTACCGTGTGCTGCTGATGTGCGGAGGTGAACTCGGCTTCGCGCAGGCCAAGAAGTACGACCTGGAGGTGTGGTCGGCGGGGCAGAAGCGCTGGTTGGAGGTCTCGAGTTGCTCGAACTTCGAGGCCTTCCAGGCCCGGCGGGCGCAGATCCGCTTCCGGGCCAGGGAGACCGGACGGCCCGAATTGGTCCACACGCTCAACGGTTCCGGACTCGCCATTCCGCGGGTCCTATCGGCGCTGCTGGAGAACAACCTGCAAGCCGACGGAACGGTGGCAATTCCGGCGGCGTTGCGCCCTCATTTTGGAAAGGAGAGGCTGGGCTTCGAAAATTGACCAACCCACCGGCACACCACCGCCCCGCAGGTCGGCACGATAGGCCTGCGACCCAAGGGACGGGAAGCCGTGCTCCGGCGGCGGAGGGCCGCCGATTGGATGAGGAACGCTTGGGTATGAAGCTCGCGACTGACAGAACGTGGCGGGAGCGGGCGGCGCAGTTGGCCCGGCACCTTCCGGACGCGAGGTTGCATCCTGCCACGGTCGCATTCCTGGAGGGGAGGACGGCCGCCGCGCGGGGACCCTGGGCCGTGGCATTCTCCGGCGGCGCCGATTCCCTGTGCCTCCTGTTGTTGCTGTGGTGTCGCCGGCCGGATCAACGCCGCGGAAGACTGGCGGCGCTGCATTTCAACCACCGCCTGCGGGGGCGGGCCGCGGACGCCGACGAACGCTTCTGCCGCGGGGTCTGCAAAGCGCTGGGAGTACGCTTCCTTTCGGGTCGTTGGAGCCGCGCGCCGCGAGCGGCCAACGAGGAGACGGCGAGGCGGGCGCGCTTTGCCTTCTTCCGCCGGGCGATGCGCCGCGGAAACATGCGCGTCCTTTGCCTGGGGCACAATCAGAACGATGTCGCCGAAACGCTGCTGATGCGCCTGGCCCGCGGCAGCGGGACCGCCGGACTAGCCGCGCCGCGGCCGCTGCAGCGCGTCGAGGATCGCGTTCACGTCCGTCCGCTCCTGAACTTGCAGAAGGATCAGGTCGTGGGGGCCCTGCGCGGGGGGCGGGGGGCATGGCGGTTGGTTTGGCCGCACAC